>JAFNFZ010000204.1 GCA_017885485.1 Chloroflexota bacterium | reverse complement strand
ATTTTCAACACCGAAGGCCCTCGGACCAAGAATTGCATCAGTGGCAGGATGAACTTCGCCCGGAACTATGGGGAATCGTCACCGGGGGCAACCTAGCCGTCTTCGACTGCGACAGCCAGGAGGCAAAGAACCTTTTCGATAGAGCAGGACTGAAGCCCCATGTCAGAACACCACGAGGCGGCTGTCACTACTACTTCAAAGCCCCCGGCCATCATGTGAAGACTATGACGAAGTTGCTCCCCGGCCTTGACGTCAGAGGCGACGGCGGATTCTCCAATGTCTGTGGCAGCAACCACGGCGGCCTCTACGAANNATGCCCAGCCCCGAAAACCTCTATTCGTGGGAACAGTTGCCTCCAGAAGTCGCCGCAGCACTCGCTCCCACCACGAGGGAATTTCGCGACAGCGGCCCAATTGCGGCCATCGTCGAAGGCGCGAGAAATTCGACCCTACTATCCCTCGGCGGAACCATGAGAAGGCGGGCTATGGGCCAGGTTGAAATCGAAGCCGCTCTGATGGCAACGAACCAAGCCAGATGTTGCCCCCCTCTGCCAGTGGGTGAGGTTCGGGCTATCGCAGCCAGTGTGATGAGATACGCTCCTGCCAGTGGTGGGGATACTAATACTGGTAATAACGTACGTGTATGTATATATGAACGTGACAAAACCCCTGCAAGCACAGAACGTGACAAAACCGTGACAGATTCCGTGACAACCCCTCATGCAGAGGAGGAGTCCGAGGTGTCACGTTTTGAGGGTCTATCCGACAGAGTCCTGGCTTGGGTCAAGGCAACCTCGGGCTGGTGGGCAACCGAGGAACTTGACCGTGACCTTGGCATAACAAGCCCCAAGGACAAGGACAATCGCCGTCAGGTTCTACACCGCTTCAAGGAACAGGGGCTGATTGAGCAACACCCAAAGGTCAACAAGCAATGGCGCTACGTCAACAAGCGGGTGACCCGGCTTGACTTCAAGGCAGCGCCGACGGCTGGAATCCTGCCGGTCAGGTGGCCACTGGAGATAGAGCGCCATGTGCATCTGTTCCCCGGCAATATCGTGGTGGTTGCAGGTGCCAAGAACGCAGGCAAGACGGCCTTCGTGCTGAACTTCATCAGGCTCAACATGGACCAGTTCCCAACCTACTATTGGTGCTCCGAGATGAGTCGTGAGGAGCTGGGATACCGCCTGGGGCTATTCCCTGACATCAGCATCGACGATTGGCATTTCGAGGCACTGGAGAGAGCCTCAGACTTCGAGGACGTGATAGTGCCCGATTGCATCAATGTGGTTGATTATCTGGAGATGACCGATGAGCTATACCGCGTCAACACCCACCTGACCAACATCTCCCACAAGATAGGCACCGGCCTGGCTATAGTGGCCATTCAGAAGAAAGAGGGGGCGAAATATGGGCGCGGACAGGAGTTCTCCGCAGAGAAGCCCAAGTTATACCTGAGCATGGACGAAGGCCGAATAAGCATCGTCAAAGGGAAATCATGGGCACAACGCAACCTGAACCCCAATGGCCTCAGAGCCAGTTTCACGATAGCGGACGGTTGCCGGTTTGAAATGACAAAGCCATGGGGGGCCAGCCGTGAGGGCTGAGGCGTTCAATCGCTCCCGGAGTACGTCGCCGGCCCGAGCGCCTGTCCGTTGCGGCGGGCGTGGCATCGGCGAGAACTTTGACCCCCTATACCCCCACGACAGGCGAGATGAAATATGACTAATAATCAGATGCTCACGCACAAATCACTTAACAAAGTGCATATTCTCAAGCACGAAATTGACAATGGGTTAAGCAATATAACGGACTGGAGGAGGAAACGGCGGTTGCCATGATACACAAGGTCAGACGATACAGCGTCACATTGTCCACCCCGGACTTGGGCGATGGCAGCGCTGAGGTGTTCTATCGTCCGCTGGTGGAGTGCGTCTGCCTGAGCAGAACGGATGTTGATGATTTGTCCAGGAAGCTGAAGTTGATGCTACTGAATGGCGTGAAGCCTCTGGTTGTGGCCTTTGAACCAGACAAGACAAGGAGGTTTGGATATGACCCTATCGAACCCTGAGAGACGGCGCTGCATGGCTACGCGCAAGGACGGCGAACGCTGCCAGGCATGGGCTGACGCCTCTGGCCTCTGCGGTATGCACGGACCCAATGCCCATCAACTGCATGTTCTTGGGGGACGCAGCAGAGCGAAGCATCACATGCTAGAGACTCGCATGAATCCCAAGCTGAAGGACGTTGTGGAACTGCTCGGCATGGCAGCAAAGCAAGTCCATCGCGGCGAAATCACCCCGGCGCAAGGCAGTTCCCTGGCCTCTATTGCGACAGCCCTTATCAAAGCGGTTGAGTCCGCCGAACTAACCTTGCGGCTGTCCATCTTAGAAATGCGGGTGAACTCAGGAGGGAGCGAATCAGATGACTTTGGCACGTAGAATGATGACCCTGGAGCGGAAGGTTACCCGTCCGCAGGCAGCGCCTATGCTCCTGAACCTGGCGGAATTGCCCCAAGAGACGGTCAGTAGCGCTACCGAAGCTCTGCGACAGTGCGGTGTGCCAGTGGACGAAGAGGCGATACGTTCCCTCTCAATTCCCTGGACGAAGTATATTCGAGTGCAGCCCACGGCAAAGCAACTCGCGTTCCTGCTATTGGACAGCCGTGAAGCCCTCTATGGCGGAAGTGCAGGCGGCGGCAAGAGCTTGGCGTTGTTGATGGCAGCGCTGCAATTTGTCAGCCATCCCCACTATTCCGCCCTTCTGTTGCGGCGAACCTATGCCGATTTGTCCCTGCCCGGTGCCCTCATGGACGTTGGCCAGCACTGGCTTACCAGGACACCCGCCAAGTGGAATGACATGGAGAAGACATGGAACTTCCCCAGCGGTGCCACTCTGACCTTCGGTTATCTGGCCGGCGAATCAGACAAGTATAGATACCAGAGCGCCCAATTCCAGTTCATAGGCTTCGATGAGCTGACGCAGTTCGGGGAAGCGGACTATAGATATTTGTTCTCACGATTGAGGCGGCTTGAAGGTTCTGACATTCCCATCCGCATGAGGACAGCTTCTAACCCCGGCAATATCGGCCATGAGTGGGTTAAACAACGCTTCATGGTTGAGCAGAACAGCGAGCGTGTGTTCTTGTCGGCAAAGCTGGACGATAACCCGTTCATTGACCGCCAGGAGTATGTCCAAAGCCTCATGGAGCTTGACCCTATCACAAGGCAGCAATTGTTGGACGGCGATTGGTCAGCCCGCTTCACTGGCAACAAGTTTCGTCGTGAATGGTTCGAGATTGTGGACGCAGCGCCTCCAGATTGCACCAAAGTGAGGTTTTGGGATTTGGCCGCGACTGAACCAAAGCCAGGAAAAGACCCTGACTATACGGCGGGTTGTCTCATGGGCAAGTCCACCAACAATGTCCTCTATATCATGCACATGGCACACATGAGAGGCACACCGAACGCGGTTGAGCAACTGGTGAGGCAGACGGCGGAGACGGACGGGCGCGGCGTGGCTGTGAGAATGGAACAGGAGCCTGGTGCAAGCGGAGTCAAGGCCATTGACGACTTCAGCCGGCGTGTGCTCATGGGCTGGGACTTCAAAGGAGTCCGCAGCACAGGCCCGAAGGAAGTCAGGGCGAATCCTCTGGCGTCTCAAGCCCAGGCGGGTAACGTCAAGCTGGTTCGGGGCGCATGGATTAACGCCTTCCTGGACGAAGCGGAGCTATTCCCCAACGGGGCGCATGACGATATGGTGGACGCTGCCTCTGGTGCATTGGCTGAACTGTCAACCCCAGAAGTGAGGATAAGATTCCTCTCATGGGGCGGAAATAATGATGACGAATAAGGAGACTAAATGACACAGACAATTGAACGGACACAATCACTTGAAGAGCTGGTGATGCAGACATCCTTCCGCGAACGCGATAACGCGTTGGCCGAAATCCAAGGCGGTATCCAGCCGATACTGTACCCGCGGTCAACCGTCGGCTTTAGGGGAATCGCGCACTTTTTGCCCGTGCCAGCGTCGCCCCAGGTCCAGATTACCAGAGGTGGTATGCCGAGCGAAGCGTCGCAGAAAGAACAGCAGAGGTTTCAGCAGGAATTGCAGGCCATCAGCCAGCGCGAACGAGAGTTGACCAATGCAGCACAGGTCACCCAAAGTAAGATTCCGACATTACTGCAATGGGGGCAGCGTTTGGGTGAAACCGAAGACATTCTATTACTCTCCGTCCTGGATGAGGAAGACAGGTCGGATATTGAGAGCTACGTCAGAGCGCATCGGCGCTTCGTGAGAACGTGCCAGCACATGGCCGACGCACTACGCTTTTGAGGAGATGATAATGAATAAGAGCATGGCGACTAGAAGTATTAGCACCGCGCCCGTGTCCCCCCGTGGCAACGCGCGCATCCTGGCAGAGGCCCGGGCCTTTGAATCCCGACTGCTCAAGCGCCGCTCCCGGCTCCAGAACGAAGTCGGTGACGCCTGGGCGGAAGCCAAAGCATCCCCAACCATCGGGGGCAAGGCAGCAGCGTCTGTGAAGCGAGCTTTCAAGGAAATCCAACTCGATGCTGAATCCCCGGACCTGGAGCTTGGTCTGTACCTTTGCTCGAAGCTGAAGATGGCCGGCGAAGCCGGTATATTCAACCCCGCCTTGGATATAGAGTTACTTGCGCTTCGGCAGATTATGAGAAGCCTCTAGTGTTGATGGTGGCCGGGTTGTAGGTTGCCCCGGCTTATCAGACGGGCGGGTGGCTTACGGCAGACTAGCCCTCCGGTCGGGGCCACCTGCCTTGGTTTGGGCACAGAGATTGAGCAACGCCTTGCGACATTTGACAGCCGCAGATGGTTTGCCTAGACTCTCATTGGGTCACAGCCAGGAGTATCACCAGCTCCTTTCAGATGCCTTCCTCGGCGCTGGCTGTGGCCCGCTCTGTTTGTGAGTGCAACTGTTGCAAAGTCCCCTCTGTATCCAAGCTGAGGTGTTGTTGTCCAGTGAAAATGTCA
>JAFNFZ010000203.1:5023-5635 GCA_017885485.1 Chloroflexota bacterium | reverse complement strand
GGTCCGCACTCACCGAGAAAGGGATCCTCACCATGTCGGCAGTGGCCACCGAGTACACCAGGCTGATCGGGTTCGGTGCGGAGGACCTGCGTCGCCTGTGGAATGAGGATGCCGACATTTGCCGTGCACTGGCCGATGACTTCGTCAACCTGGTTTCCGACAGACTGGCGCACACGAAACGGACACTGGCCCACGTGCTATCTGTGGCTTCTCACGACTTGAGAGCCCCGCTGGCTACCGTTCAGAGCTGCATTGACGTCCTTCTAGGCGGGTTTGCCGGACCTCTCTCCACCCGGCAGACCGAACTGCTAGCCGGAAGCAGACAGCGGACAATAGATCTCATGAGCCTCATCGACAACATCCTCGACATCTCCTATATCGAGATCAGACAGGACGATTTCGAAAGGGTATCCTTGCCCGACCTGGTGGAGAGGTCCATCGGCGATGTTCAAGGCATGGCTGAACGCAAGAACATACAGATAAGGAATCGCCTGGCCGCCAACCTGCCCGAGGTCATGGGTGTGCCGAAGCGTCTTCGCCAGGTAATCACGAATCTGCTGGGTAATGCCGTCAAGTACACCCCGGTTGATGGCAGTGTCACAGTCCAGTCCA
>JAFNFZ010000203.1:0-4991 GCA_017885485.1 Chloroflexota bacterium | reverse complement strand
TCTATCGGGGATCCAGAGGCGATGCGGATGGAGCCGGTCTGGGGCTTTCCATAGCCAAGAGGATAGTGGAATCGCATGGTGGACTGATCTGGGCCGAGAGCCCGTGCTCTGATACCGGCAAAGGCACCAAGTTGACCGTTGCCCTTCCCAGGACACTGATGGCACCAGCTCAGGCAGAGACAGAGACGGCAGCCATCAAAGGAGCCAGGGTCTTGATTGCCGACGATGACCCGGACATGTTGAGAGTAACGGCGTTGGTCCTCGAATCAGTAGGTTTCCAGACTTCCGCCGCCCGCGACGGCATAGAAGCACTGGCCAAGGTCGAGGCTGAAGAACCCGACCTCCTGATTCTAGATCTCCTCATGCCGGAATTGGATGGGTTTGAGGTTCTTAAGCGCCTGGGGGAGCGCAAGAGAACAGGGCGCGGCCAGACTCCGGTCCTGGTGGTCAGCGCCATCAAGGAAGGCAGCAGTCGACGGCGCTTCGAGCTTGAGACCAAGTCAGAATTGGGCGCCGATGGCTACATAGAGAAACCGATCTCTCCTCCTCTTCTGTTGAAGGAGGTTACCAGGATTCTAACTGAGAGGCGATCCAGCGTCTGCCACTGATACGGAGAAGAACTGAAGGAGGAATGACCTATGTCGAGACAAGCCAAGATTTTGATCGTTGACGATGACCCTGTTTTCGTCAACTCAACAAGGGCGGTCTTAGAGAGCAAGTATCTGGTTAGCACCGCCTCTGACGGTGACGAGGGGCTCCGCAAGGTGGCGGAGGTGAAGCCAGATCTGGTCATACTGGACGTAATCATGCCGACCAAGGATGGATTCGCGGCTTGCGAGCAAATGAAGAAAGACCCGCGATTCTCAGAGATCCCCGTGATCATCCTGACCAGCTTCGCCCACAAGAGGGGTGAGAGCAACATCCCTGTGAGCGCGGGGCTTACTCTCGAAGCCGAAGCCTATGTGGACAAGCCAGTCGCTCCTCAGAAACTGCTGGAAACCGTTGAGAGGCTGTTGAACAGAGCGGGCTTTCGTTAGCCCTCAATCCCCCTGGCAGAGCTTTGAGGAAACAGTGCCACCGGCCACGTTGCCCATTCAGACCGCCCATTCCCTCTTTGCGTGCTCCTGTCAGCGTACGGCCGTAACCGGAGGTGATCGCCGGGGTGACTCTTCTCTCCGCAGACAAGTGTTTCGCTTCCGGTAGACATGGCTGGCAACTTCAGGTAGTGTGATGATAGAAGGCTATAACGTAGAGGTACGACTACTGGCGATCACCGCGCTATCTCCGTCAGAAACACCTTTGGACCGGGAAACGAACCTGCCCCCTTCAGAATTGCTCATCGAGTATGCGGGCAGACTCTGCTGGGGCACGACTGACAAGCTCGGCACCAGCACGGGACGCATCCAGAGCTGGCTGGCCATGGGACATGAATCAGTGATCGAGCATGCGTCGGCCACCTTCTATATCAGAGCCAGCCGGGTTCTGACGCACGAGCTTGTGCGCCACAGGCTGGCAAGCTACAGTCAGCGAAGTCAGAGGTATGTCAGGGAATCCAAGCCGAGATATGTCACTCCCCCAGAACTGGCCAGAGACCAGCGCGGCGGGGAAATATTCGAGAAAGCTATGCTGGATGCCTGGGACGCTTACATGCAGCTTCTCAACCTCGGCGTCAGGCCAGAGATAGCGCGTTACGTATTGCCCAATGCCTGCGAGACAGAAATAGTCATGAGCATGAACTTCAGAGAGCTCAGGCATTTCATCAAGCTCAGAACAAGCAAGAGGTCACTCCCGGAAATGAGGGCGGTAGCCGGTGAGATGAAGAGAATCATGAAGGAGCAAGCCCCAAGGGTCTTCGGAGACCTGTAGAGCAGTGGGTGAAATGGGCCGCCCGGGAGCATTTGTCCGTTCATAGAATATTCCCGAAAAATTAGTTTGTGAGAGCGAAACCGTTTTTGCTATAATGACCGTTGATCAGGAGTCACAGGGAGAACTAGATGAGCAATCAGAACCAAACAGACCGGATCCTCGTCATCGCCAGCGCGCGGGACCTGTCGGACATGATCCGGGAAGCTGTCGGCAACACTCTTGAAGTGACTTACGCACCGAACCAGAAAGAGGGGTTGGAGAGGGCAAGGAAGGACTTGCCTGCTATCATCGTTCTGGGCTATCTAGAGCCACAAGGGACCGCCTTCCAGCTGCACCGCAGGCTACAGGAGGGGTGGATCACGAAGAACATCCCGCTCCTGGTGGTTGATGTGGAGTCAGCAGACCATTCCCAGAGGGTGTTGAGCATGGAGGAAGGTCTGCAAATTGAAGCTGACGAGTACATCTCACTCCAGCGTACGGACGGGCAGGCGTCCGTTGCCCGGCTGGCTGAACCGATCGGCAGGTTGAGGGAGAAGCTCCACACGAGGTTGAGAACCACAGTAAACATAGTCAGGGAAGCAATCCTCGATCCAGACACCTTCTGTGTCACATGGGAACAAGTGCCCGGTCGGGGAGCCTTTGAGATGCAGCAGGAGGAACTGGTGGAGAACGCCAGGAGAGCTGCCCGGAAGGGCAGGATTCATGCCGTAAGCGTCACCGATAACCCCGGCGGAAACCCGGCGATCTCAACTGAGATCCTGTGTACTGAGATCAGGAAGCTGGGAATAGAGCCGCTGGTCCATCTTGCCTTCAGGGACAAGAACAGGAATGAGTGCGAAAGCGTGCTCTACGGTCTCGCTGCCCTGGGGGTTAGAAACCTTCTGCTCTTGACTGGAGACTATCCTTCAAGTGGAGGATTCAAGGGGAGATCCAAACCTGTGTTCGATCTGGACTCCGTCCACGGACTGCAGTTGGTTGAGATGATGAACGGCGGGATGGAGCACGAGGCGATGGGAAAGAAGACCACCCTGGCTCCGACCGACTTCTTTGCGGGCACCTCTGTCTCGCCCTTCAAGCAGTCAGAGGCCGAGCTTATGGGGCAGTACTACAAGCTGAAGAAGAAAGTTGAGGCAGGCGCGAAGTTCGTAATCACTCAGCTTGGGTACGACGCCAGAAAGCTTCATGAAGTGCTGACCTGGCTCAAAGTCCACGGCTACAATACACCGGTGATGTCAAACATCTACGTTCTGCCCTACGGGGCAGCCAAGATCATGAACGCCAATCAGATCCCTGGTTGCCTTGTGACCGACAAGCTCCTGGAAGAAGTGGCCCAAGAAGCGAAGGCGACTGACAAAGGCAGGTCTGCCAGGCTTACCCGAGCAGCCAAGATGTATGCTGTGGCCAAGGGTATGGGGTGTGCCGGAGCCCATATCGGTGGACATGGTCTGACATATGAAATGGTCGAAGACATAATTGGCAAAGGTGAAGAGCTAGCCAAGGATTGGAAGAACCTGGTGGCTGAGTTCGACTATCCGCAGAAGGATGGCTTCTACTATTTTGAAAGGGATCCAAGAACTGGCTTGAACTCTGAAACATCGGCCCCCAGGCCGGCCAAGGCCGGGCCATCCCCCATCTATGAATTCTCCAGACTCGCCCATGTCACTCTCTTCAACCCGAACAGCATCATATTCAAAGCATTCAAACCGGTGGCAAAGCGGCTTGATTCCTCGTCAACGCTTGAATCGGGCTTTGGCTACTTCGAGCACCTGACCAAGGTGGCCCTTTTTGGCTGCATGAACTGCGGTGATTGCTCCCTGTTCGATGTTGCCTTTTTGTGCCCAATGTCTCAGTGCCCAAAGAACCAGAGGAATGGCCCCTGCGGGGGCAGCTATACGGGGTGGTGCGAGGTCCATCCTGACAAGAAATGCGTCTGGGTGCGAGCCTACGAGAGGCTGAAACGCCACAAAGAAGAGGGTGAGATTGGAGAGTACATCGTTCCTCCCTGCAACTGGGAACTGATGGGAACTCCATCCTGGCTCAACTTCTACCTGGGCAGAGATCACTCCGCCAAGAGGCTGGGGATAGAGCCGCCTCCAGAGAAGCCTCTGCCCAGCGAGCGCGACAAAGCCAAGGAGCCAAAGAAAACGCCATCGTCGTAAGTAAGACAGCTTCGATTGCACTTGATACGTCGGAGGTTGAGAAATGCATCTTTCAGAATTGTTCAGAAATGGTCGCTTTGTTATTACCTGTGAGATAACGCCTCCCAAAGGGGTGAACACTGACGAGTTCCTGAATACGGTGGATTTGGTGAAGGGTCACGTTGATGCCATCAACATCGGCGACAATCAGAGAGCGGTGATGCGGGCAGCATCGCTGGCTGTCTGCCACCTGCTCAAAGAGAAGAACATAGAGCCTATCATGGAACTGACTACCCGGGACAGGAATCGCATAGCACTTCAATCCGATCTGCTTGGCGCCGCTATAGCGGGGGTCGAGAACGTGCTTCTTGTCAGTGGATATCACCCGTCCGTGGGAGACCATGCTCAGGCCAAAGCGGTCTACGACCTTGACTCCGTGTCACTTGTCACGGCGGCTAAGACTCTGACAAAAGGGCAAGACATCACAGGTCACGCTTTGGATGGTACTCCCGACCTTTGCCTTGGCGTTGCTGCCAATCCGGGACTGAAGCCGGCCGAGCCTCACCTGGAAAGACTGAGGCAGAAGATAGCCGAAGGTGCACAATTCATACAAACGCAGACCGTCTATGATCTTGAGGTTCTGGAAAGATTCATGGAATCGGTGAGCAAGTTCAACGTGCCCGTTATGGTGGGACATACCGTGCTGCGATCTGCAAGTATGGCGAGTTTCATGAACAGCAACCTCCCCGGCGTCAGCGTCCCAGACAAGCTCATAAGGGAACTGGAGGGATTGCCCAAGCACCAGGTAACCGACACAAGCCTGCGTCTATCGATTGACCTCCTCAGAAGGATGAAGCCTCTGTGCCAGGGCATCCATTTCATGGTCGGAGGGTGGGAGCGGTACATACCCACAATTGTAGAGGCTGTAACCGGTCAGAGAACCCCACGGTCATAGTTGAAGAAACATACTGTAACATCTTGGTCGAT
>JAFNFZ010000202.1 GCA_017885485.1 Chloroflexota bacterium | reverse complement strand
CATTTCCTGGAGGGGGAGAACCGGGAGGTCTTTGCCGACTACCTCAAGACCTGGGCTGACCTGGGGATACACCATATCCAGTTCAATGTCATCGACCCCCAGGTGCTGAAGGAGGCTCAGGTGCATCCGGAGAAACACGCCGACCTCATCGTCAGGGTGGCCGGCTACTCCGCCTACTTCGTCGACCTGACCAAGACCCTCCAGGATGACATCATCGCCAGAACAGAGCATGCCCTGTCCGAGACCGGCTAGGGGCGACTGTCAGAGGAAAGACACGGGGCCACCTCAGGTTGTCTGGGGTGGCCTCTCTCTTTCCGGGCTGTTTGACCTGGATCTGCCGGGGATTGAGGGACCACCGGACTGCCTTCTGAGGGAAGTCTAGGCGGCTCTGGCCCTGCGGATTCTTCGCAGAGATACCGCGGCGATCAGAGTCGCCGCCAGAACGAGGGCCAGAATGGCGAGCTTCTGGAGGAGCATGGTCTTCAAGGCTGCGGAGGCCAGCCAGAGCACTGGCGTCAGCCCGAATCGGATCGCGGCCCTCAGGGAATCGTGGTCAGCGATGAATCTGGCCACGGGCGGGCTCAGCTTGTAGTAGATGGATACGAACAGACGGCCCGGTGGGTTGGTGGAGAGGTACTTGTCTCTGAAGTCCCGGAGGATCTGGATCTCTCCGGCCATGGGTGTCCCATAGGCCGCCGTGGCGATGAAGCAGCGGAAGTTCTCCACGGTGTAGGCGCTGCCGGTCGCCTGCATGCTGCCGTCACTGGCGGTGATGGTGATCCCCTCGGTAGCGGTGTTGTCTTTGGCCTGAATGTCAAAGGTGCCGGCAGACAGGGTCTTCATATTGTCTCCCGTCTCACCGAAGAGGCCGTTGCCATTGCCATCGAAGATCATGGTGGATGAGCTCGAGGACATGGTGATTACTGTGGTGTTGTCGTTGGTGGCCACGTTGCCGTAGGCGTCGCGGGCCGTCACTGTGACCGTGAAGGCGATGCTGGTCTCCAGGCTGTAGTTGTCGGAGGTCACGGTGTAATGGTCGATTGCCCCGGCACCGACGTTCAGCGAGGCGGTACCCACAATGCCCTCGCAGTTACCTGTCACCGTCCAGGCGCCGGCGAACTGGGAGACATAAACGTTGCGGGACCAGGAGCCGCCCGCAGCGGAGTCGATGGAGAAGACGGTGATGGCAGTGGCATCGCTGAGAGTGTTGTTGAACTGGTCGACAGCTTCCACGGTGTAGCTGATGCTTTCCCCTGAGGCAATGCCGGCGGTGCCCGGCGTGATCACGATCGAAACGGCGGCGCCTGCACCGACGGTCAGTATGTCGGTATCTGTGATGCTGGCGTAGGCGCCGGTCACCGTCCAGGTGCCAGCGTACTGAGATGTGTAGACGTTGTTGGCCCAACTGCCACTGGCCAGGGGGTCGATGGAGTAAGTAGTGCTGCCAGTGACGTCACCGGCGCTGTTGTTGTATTGGTCAAAGGCCTGAGCAGTGTAGGTGACGCTGCCTCCCGCGGCCACACTGGGGCTGTCTGGGGTGATGACTATAGTGGAAGCTGACCCTGCCTGAACCGTCAGGGAGGCTGCACCAAGGACGCCGCCGTAGGCGGCGCTGACCGTCCAGAGGCCGGCGAATTGAGAGGTGTATACACCGTCGGACCAGGTGCCGCCTGCCTCGGTGTCGATGGCAAGGCTGGTGCTGGAGGTCACGTCACCCAGGCTGTTGTTGAACACGTCGAAGGCCTCGATGGTGTAGGTCACGTTGTCCCCGGCGATGACCGTAGCGGCAAGGGGGGAGATGACGATGTGGTCGGTCTCTGCTGACGCCCCCACACTCCAGGTGCTGGTGTCGGAGAGAGTGCCATCGCCGATGGCCAGTGTCTGACTCCCTGCGGTGATCAGTGTCACCCCATTGGTGTACTCGTGGGCGCCGTTGTCTGCAGCGCTGAACAGATATGGCACGGGCAGTACGACGCTGGTGGCATTGTCTGAAGACGAGAACGTCACCGTGCCTGCATAGCCGGGGGTGACATTCAGATAGGGATCCTGGGCCGTGACCGTCACCGTGAAGGCTACCCCCGAGGTAGCCGCCCCGCCGTCGGGGGTGAGGTTGAGCCGGGTTGTGGGCGCCGGGCTGACAGTGAGGGCCAGGCCATAGCCGGTGGAACCGATGATTGCGTCGGTCACCTCCACGGTCGTGATCTCGGCCCTGTAGGCCGTCAGGGTAACGGCGCCGGCATCGGACACACCGTTGGTGAAGTTGACAGAGACGGGAACCCCCACAGCCGTGTCCTCGACGGTCGGGATCTGTGCTCCCGGGGCGATCGCTGGCCCGGAGAAGGTGAGGGACTTGACCCCGTTGTAGGCCGTATCCGTGTTCCCCGACGCATCCTTGGCGGTGATGGTCAGCTCATTGGTGGTGCCGGCCATCATGGCGGCTGAACCGGTGACCTCCAGCCTGACGGCCGTTGCCGCGCTCACCGACCAGGTTTCCGTATCGGTCAAACCACCGTTCACGGTATCGGTGACCGAAACGTTCTGGCTGCCTGCGGTGATCAGTGTGACGCCGTTGATGAATGAATATGTGCCGCTCTCGGAAGGGATGAAGGTGTGAGATCCGGGCAGGACGACGCCAATGCCACTGTCGGAGGATAAGAAGGCGACGGTCTCGGTGTAGCCCGTGGCCACGTTCCTGTAGTCATCCTGTGCCGTGACTGTCACGGTGAACGGGATTCCCGAACCGGCCGGTCCACCGTCAGGGGTGAGGTCCAGTTGGGAGGCTGTCCCCGGGTTAACAGTAAGACTGAGGCCATAACCGGTGGAACTGATGCCTCCTTCTGCGACGTTAACAGTGGCTGACTCAGCTCGGTACGCTGCCAGAGCAGCGGCGCCGGCAACGGATACGCCGGCGCTGAAGTTCACGGGCGTGGCAACGCCAATGCTGACGAGGTTTACGGTAGGCATCTGTCCCCCCGGGGCGGTGCCAGGGCCGGAGAATGTCAGGGCTTTCGTCCCCGAGTAGTTGGTGTCGATATTACCGTAGGTGTCTTTGGCGGTTATGGTAAGTTGATTGGTGGTGCCAGCTGTCATGGTAGCTGTGCCTGTTACCTCCAGGCGGGAGGCTGTTGCCGGGCTGACGACTAGGTCAAGGTCATAGGCTGTATTGCCGTAGGAGTTGATGGTTCCATCGCTGACATCGACGGTCGTTGGCTGGGCTCTGTAGGCGATCAGAGGAGCGGCACCGACAGCAGAGACACCATTGGTGAAGTTCACCGGGATATTGTTCCCAACGGGCACGCCGCCGATGGTGGGAGACTGTCCCCCTGGGGCAGTTCCTGGGCCGGAGAAAACGAGGGTCTTGGTGCCGCTGTAGTTCACGGCCACATTCCCCTCATTGTCCCTGGCTGTAACGGTGAGCAGGTTGCCGCCCCCGGCGGTCATGGTGCCGCTGCCGGTGACTTCGAGCCAGGCCATGGGCGCATAGTGGATGTTGACGGGCACCCAGTCCAGATAGAAGTCCCTTTCCGTGTCGTCAGAGCTGCAGGTGACCCTGACGCGAAAGCTGGAGTTGGAGAACTCAATGGGATTCCAGGCACGGCCCCAGTTGTCCGCTGGTCCGCCGAGAACGGCTGTGTGCTCTGTGCCAATGGTCTCCACATAGTCAGTCTGTGCTGTCGTCCAGTTCGCCCCGCCGTTCCAAGAAAGATCTACGCTCAGGCTATTGGTGCCGTTGTCGCTGTCCAGGTACCAGTCCAGCCTCACCTCGATGCCCTTGATCGTGGCGCCAGCAGGGACTGCGAAGCCGTAGGTGTAGTAGACGTGGCTGTCCCCGGCTCCGTTAATATTCTCAGCGGCTAGGCCGCCATCGGCATGCGCGCCGGTCGGTACAGTCTCAAAGCCATTGCCATTGAGGGCTTGGTCAGTGGTTGGGCTGGTCAGTCCCGTGGAATCGGCCGAAGTGGGGCCAGGTGAAATCACCAGGGGGAGTGCTGTGGCCAGCAGTCCGATGAGCAACAGAAGAACGAAAGCCTTTGATCTTGACAGCATGTCACGTTCCGTGGTTTTCCTTGGCCGCCAGTATATCACGTGTGTGTGGATATGCAAGTTTCGGAGAAGGGATCGGTGCTCGTGTGGGAAGCCGCGGTGCCCTGCAACACCGTGGTGCGACGATGCCTGTGGCCAGAGTTTCCGGCGGGAGGCTGGCTGACTATGCCGGCGGCCTTCGCTTCGGGTGTTTGGATGGAGGCCGCTTTGTGATGGGCAGCGTGAACGAGAAGGTGGATCCGTTGCCAGGCTCAGATTGTACCCAGATGCGGCCGCCGTGTGCCTCGACAAGTCGGCGACACACCAGAAGACCGAGCCCGGCTCCACGCAGAGGGCCGGGGTTGACCTGCCCAACCTGGTGGAATGGCTTGAACAGCCTCGACTGGTCTCTGGGTGATATGCCTATCCCCTGGTCACTGATGGAAACGGTGAGCTGGCTGTTCTCCCGTTGGGCAAAGATGCGTATCTCACCTCCCTGAGGGGAAAACTTGATGCCATTCTCCAGCAGGTTGTACAGTATACGCTCCAGCCTCAATTCGTCGCCACGAATGGGGGGCAGTCTGTTGGGAAGATCGATGACCAGTCGGTGTGCCGGGGAATACTGCCGGGTCAGTTTCCCGGCGACCTTCTGAACACTCCTTCGGAGGTTGACTGACTCAACATTGAGGAGCAGGCGATTGGCTTGAACTCTGGAAAGCTCAAGCAGGTTTCCGAGCAGGTGGGATAGAGCCTCGGCTTCTATGGATGCATCCTTCAGCAATTGGCGCAGTTCCTGGGTGGAGAGACTATGCCATTCGTCCAGGGCCGTGTTCACGGCCCCTATGATCACCGTCAGGGGACTGCGCAGCTCATGAGATACAAGACCGATGAACTCGTCCTTCAGTTCATCCAACTTCTTGCGCTCGGCGATATCCCGGATGTAGATAGTGGTTTGTTCTCCCTTGTCCCCTGTATTCTCGGGCCTGGCCATTTTGGCCCAGACCGGGATCCTTTGACCGTCACGACCTTTCAATTCCAGTTCGACCTCCGAGGACCCACCGGCGAGGAGGCTATCGATGGAGAATGCTTGTGGTTGCGATTGCTTCTCTGACAGCAGTTGTTTCATGCTGCATGATTTCAGTTCCTCTCTAGGGTAACCCATGAGTGCGCACATCGCTTGATTGCAGTCTAAGATAAGTCCCTGGGAATCCTGGGACACGATGGCATCCGGTGAAGATTCCACCAGGGCGCGGTATTTTGCCTCCGANNCCAGTCTCTCCTCGACCCAGATGGGGAAGCCATCCTTGTGGCGCAGTTGCAGCTCGAGTGTCCAGTCTCTGGGGGGGGCTCTCTCGTTCTGAGGCTTCGGCGACCATCATTTCCGCGAAGTAACTGACGCCTTTCTCATAGGATTCAGGAGTCAGCATTTGCTCCAGGCGCAGATTCATGGCTTCGTCCATGCTGTAACCCCAGACACGCTCTGCCGAGGGGCTCATGTAGGTGACATTCAGGTTCATGTCGGTGGTCCAGATGACGTCGGCTATGTTCTCGGCCAGCAGGCGGTATTTCTCCATGCCGGATCTAAGATCATCCTGGGCCTTCTTCCGCTCGGAGATGTCATTGAGGAAGACAAGGACAGCCGGTCTACCCTGCCACCGAAATACCACCAAGTTAAGTTCAAGCCATTTGATGTTGCCTGACTTGTCAACGAACCTAGCCGTATAGGAAGAGGGGACATCCTCACCGCTAAGCCTTCTGAGGTGTCTATCGGCGATCATTTCGAGATCGTCGGGATGGATGAAATCCAGCATTGACCGTGAGAGGACCTCCTCGACTGTCCAGCCTGAGAGCTCCTGGATCCTGGCGTTGGCAAAGACCACCTTGGCGTCTTGAAGGACAACAATGGCCTCGTGGGCATTCTCCACCACCAGCCGGTATCTTTCCTCTGAAGCCCTGAGCGCCTCCCTTGCCTTCCTGCTCTCATTTATGTCGGCGAACATGGCAAAGGAGCCGGCGAAGCGGCCTTCATCCTCCTTGAGGGGAGCACCTGANNNGCCGTTCTTCGATTCGGCGCCGGACGTCCGGCAGGTCTTCCTCAAAAATGAAGTTGGCCGCCAGTTGCCCTACCATTTCTTCGACACTGTACCCGAGCATTTGGGCCATCTTCTGGTTGACGAGGGTCATATGGAGGTTTGCATCAATAGCACAGATGCCTTCGTTGGCTGTTTCCACAATGCGCTTGTAGTTCTCCTCGCTCTCTGTGAGCAGTTGTTGGGTCCTCTTGCGCTCCGTGATGTCTTCAGCAGTGAGGATGACGCTGGTCGGCGGGCAATCCGAATCTGCAGATTTCGCGGTGACATGGAGAATCGTTGTTTTCCCGCCTGTCACAGACGTGTATTCCCCTTCGAAGACGCCTGCCTCGCCTGCGAGGGCCTTCTGGATAGTTGTACTCAGAGCCTCATTCCCGGTCTGTGCAATGGTGTTGAAGCCGATAAGGCGCTCGACTGAAGACCCGGCGATCTGGGCCAGTCTCTCATTGCAGTCTTCGATGATGCCCTGGGCGTTCAGAAAGCAGATACCCAGGTGGGAACTCTCAAAGACCGCTCGGTATTTCTCCTCACTTCGGGCCGATGAATCCTTGGTCTTCTTCTGGATATCGATTCCCGGATCTCCGGTTTGTTCCATGATATGCGCTCCTTACCTATTCGACATGGCAATGAGTACCACGTCTAGTCGGGGTACCTTGAATGACGCGGCACATACACTGGCATGAGGAAGCATCACATATGAACGGCACTATGCCAGTATTGATCCTCATGATATTATTCAACCCGAAAGCAGTCAAGTGATTGTGCTGCCTGGTGTCGTTGTTCTATGATTTTGT
>JAFNFZ010000201.1:3940-4569 GCA_017885485.1 Chloroflexota bacterium | reverse complement strand
TTCAAGGTGAGTTTCCGGGGCGACAATGACAACTACGTGCTCAGCTATGCGGATGGGAAATGGAACTGTTCCTGCTACTTCTTCTCGATCCGAGGGATGTGCAGCCATACCATGGCTTTGCAGAGGATCCTGGCTGAGATGTTGCCTGGAGATGCTGTTCCATTGCCCCTTGACCAGGGGTAGTGTCTCTGGATTGTCGCCCGGCCCTCTCTAGTTGGAGTATTGCTCCTGGTCCAGACCCTTGAGGTATGCGGTAGCTTCCGCTACCACAAAGAGCGACCCGGTAGCACAGATGAGGTCTCCGGGCTTCGCTTTGGCCAGAGCCAGGTCTACTGCTGAAGCCACGTTCTCGGTTGTCGCCGCTGCTATCCCCCACTTTGAGAACTCTGCTGCCAGCATGGCGGTGGTTGTGGCGCGCGGATTGCTGGAGCGGGTCAAGATAACGTTGTCTGTGAGCTGTGCCAGCTCAGCCACTATCCCGGCCATGTCCTTATCCTTGGAAGTCCCCACGATCAACACTACCCTGCCATACTCAAAGTATCGTCCAATTGACTGCCTTAACTTCATCGCTGAGTCAGCATTGTGTGCGCCGTCANNNACAGCCCACAGACAACGTTATCTTGACCCGC
>JAFNFZ010000201.1:275-3868 GCA_017885485.1 Chloroflexota bacterium | reverse complement strand
CCAGGTGACATCTCTGCCTACTGTAATCAGGTGTGCCCCCGTCTCGCGACACACCCTGGCTATCACCGCCAATGCCTCTTGTGGTTGAGGGGCGCAGATCACGGTGCAGCCGGGCTTGATGATACCGGCCTTCTCTGTGGCTATCTTGGCCAGAGTGTCACCGAGCACCTCCGTATGGTCCAGGCTGATGGAGGTGATGGCGCATACCGCCGGTTGAACGACGTTGGTAGCGTCTAGACGCCCGCCCAACCCGGTCTCCAGGACCTGAAAATCCACATGGCTCTCTTTGAAGTGGACGAAAGCCATAGCAGTCAGTATTTCAAAGGTGGTCAACTCCCCTGCGGTTCCCATGTCGTTGACGGCCTCGATCTCAGGTTTCAGCCTCTTCACCAGAGCTGTCAATCCCTCTTCTTCGATCGGTTTGCCATCAACCCGAATCCGTTCCCTCATCGTATGGAGGTGGGGTGATGTGTAGAGCCCTGTTCTGTAGCCGGAGGTTTTCAGGACACTGGCGATCATGGCCGAGGTGCTTCCTTTGCCCTTGGTGCCGGCTATATGAACAGACCTGGCTGCCAGATGGGGTCTGCCCAGCCTCTCCAGCAGAGCCTCCATACGGGACAAGTCAAAGACGACTGCTGAGCGGGACATTCTTTCATAGTCAGCGAAGCTGAGTATGTAGTCCAGAGCATCCTGATACTCATTCCTGTTCACTGACCTGTTCATCTCCGCCATACGATTTCTCCATCAATGACGGTCATGTCAACCTCTATGGCCTTGATCGCCTCCGGCAACACCTCGGTTGGATCGGCATTCAGAATCACCATGTCTGCCAGCTTGTTGCTGCTGATGGAGCCCTTGATGTCCTCCTCGAAGGAGGCGTACGCTGCATTCAAGGTGTACAGCTTCAGCGCCTCCGTTCTGGAGATGCCTTCTTGTGGCAGCAGTCTCTGCCCTGTCTCGGTGGTCCGGGTAATGGCGGCGTAGATACCGGCGAGGGGATTCAGGGGCACTACCGGTGCATCTGAACTGCCCGCCACTCTCAGACCGCTGGCACAGAGCGAGCCGATGGGATAGAGCCATTCCAGTTCTCCTGGGGGCACGGTGGCCAGGTACCTCTCACCGCTGTAGTAAACGAAAGCGGGCTGGGTGACGATCAGGGCGTTGATCTTCTTCAGCCTTTGTATCAGGGACGGAGGGCAGACAGAGCAGTGCTCTATGCGGTGGCGGTGGTTGGCGCTCGGGATTTTGGACAGGGCATATTCCAGGGCTGTGATTGCCGCCTCTACCGTGGCCTGTCCATCTGCGTGGATGGCCACCTGGTATCCGATCGAATGTGCCTGGTACACAAGCTCGTTCAACTCCTCCTGTGCCGGACACAGGGAGCCGGTGGTGGTATGAATCACCATCTTCACTGCTCCCGGACGCAATGCGGTGTTGATGCCGTTCCTGTCGAACACGTCATTTGCCTCGAACTCCTCAAGTTCGTCCACACCCACCATCATCGANNTGAAGGGAGGTGATGCCGTGAGAAACGAATTCCTCATTGGCCAGCCCTACTCCAAGCTTCATCTCCTCATCCGAGAATGGGGGCACCAGCTTCTCAATCTGGTCGTTCATCTCAAACATCAGCCCATTGGGGTCGCCGGTATCCAGGTCTCTGTCAAAGAGGCCGCCCTCCGGCTCCGGGGTCTCCCCTGAGATCCCCAGCAGTCTCAAAGCCAGGCTGTTGAGGACGCAAGCATGACCTGTTCTGTGCGTCAGCTTCACGGGATGGTCTGGAGCGGCCTTGTCCAGATCCCACCGGTTGGGATGGCGCTTCTCTCTGAGATAGAACTCATTGTAGCCGGTGGCCCTTATCCATTTGGCCTGTGGGACCCGGGCTGCCTGATGACGTATCCGCGCCTCAATATCACTTATGCTTCCGACCACAGACGGTCCGCAATGGACACTTAGCAGACTGGCGGCCAGGGCAAGGGGATGGCAATGGGCGTCGTTGAACCCGGGAAGCACTGTCTGGCTGTGGCAGTCTATGACTTCGGTCTTTGGCCCCCTGGCCGACTCGATTTCACCTTCTGCACCGACGCACAGTATGCGATTGCCCTTGATAGCCAATGCGGTCGCTCCGGGCTTTGCCTGGTCCAGAGTGATCACATTGGCGTTATGCAGGATAAGATCTGCCTTTGAACTCAAGTCACCTTCCCCGGTCGTTCCAGGTGGATCAGCAGTATAGCAATGTCGGCGGGAGTGACACCATCTATACGGGAGGCTTGCCCCAGGGTTGCCGGTCGGAATCTATCGAGCTTCTGGCACGCTTCAGAGCGCAATCCGGAAAGCCGTCCGTAGTCCGTCCCGGCGGGGATACGCCGCTCTTCCAGGCGGTGGACCCGGGCAACTTCCTTTCTCTGCCTCTCTATGTAACCCTGATACTTGATCTCGGTCTCGACCTGTTCCATGACTTCCGGGCTCAAATCGGTTGATCCCAGACCCAGGGAAATGAGGGTTTTGAAGTCCACCTCAGGGCGGCGGAGGAATGCTGCTGCGCTTAGGCTCTGGCTTTCCTCGGTTGGACTGAAGTGGGTTCTTTCCAGCCTCTTGATTTCTTTGGCGATGGCCTCCCTCTTGGTTTCGACCTCCCGATGGCGGTCTATGTCAATGAGACCCGCTTCGAAGCCGATGGCAGACAGGCGCAGGTCGGCATTGTCCTGACGCAGCAGAAGGCGGTACTCTGCTCTGGAAGTGAACAGCCGGTATGGCTCCGTGACCTCGCGGGTGACCAGGTCGTCGATCATGATCCCTATGTATGCCTGGTCCCGTCGCAGGATCAAGGGCGGCCTCCCCTTGACCGAGTTGGCGGCGTTGATGCCGGCGATCAACCCCTGGCCGGCGGCTTCCTCATAGCCCGTGGTGCCGTTGATCTGACCTGCCAGGAACAGCCCCGGGACAAGTCTGGACTCCAGTGTGGCTCCGGTCTGTGATGTGGGCACATAGTCGTACTCAATGGCGTAGCCGGCTCTCACTATCTCTGCCTTCTCCAGCGCCGGGATGGAACGCAGCATGGCCAACTGCACGTCTTCAGGCAGACTGGTGTTGGCCCCCTGCACGTAGACCTCGCTGGTCTCCCAGCCCTCGGGTTCCAGGAAAAGGGGATGGGCAACCTTGTGGGCGAACTTGACGATCTTGTCCTCAATTGAGGGGCAATAGCGGGGTCCGACCCCTTGAATCACCCCCGTGAACAGAGGTGCCCGGTGCAGATTGGAGCGTATGATCTCGTGGGTCCCGGGGTTGGTGTAGACCTGGTAGCATGGCAACTGGGGGCGCCATGAAGTGGGCTGAAATTGCGGGTACACCGGGTTGGGTGATGGGAAATGGGCATGATCTTCTCTGTTTGACAGGAAGCTGAAGTACATGGGGGATTCGCTTCCTGGTTGAAGTATTGTCTTACTGAAGTCGATAGTCCTGGCGTCTACACGCGGAGGGGTGCCCGTCTTCAGCCGTCCCAGGACAAAGCCCAGGTTCCTCAGACTGTCAGATAGCCTGCTGGCGGCGGACTCACCTGCTCTTCCTCCCCGGTATGTGGTATCCCCTATGATGAT
>JAFNFZ010000201.1:0-212 GCA_017885485.1 Chloroflexota bacterium | reverse complement strand
ACCAGGGCCTGCTTCAAGTCAAGGTTGGGCTGGCGCTCCAGAATATGTTTCATGGCCAGGCTGTAGAGCCTCTTGTCGACCTGAGCCCTGGGTGCTCGAACGGCAGTCCCCTTCCCTGTGTTGAGCATCCTTATCTGGATGAATGTCCGGTCGGTTGTTCTGGCCATCTCGCCGCCGAGGGCATCGATTTCGCGCACCAGGTGGCCCTTGGC
>JAFNFZ010000200.1 GCA_017885485.1 Chloroflexota bacterium | reverse complement strand
ATTTACTGACATTTTCACTGAACAGTTAACCCCTGACAAATTCATAGAACAACGACACCTCCAGACGTGCACCTCGCTGCCCATGAATAGACATGGTATAATACGACCATAAATGCCAGACGATCGTCCTCTGGAAGACGAAAACGAATATACCGCTGAGGACATCCGTGTTCTTAAAGGGCTAGAGGCAGTTCGCCGACGGCCCGGTATGTATATTGGAAGCACGGATCACCGNNTCAGGGAGGGAAGGTCAGGGTAGAGGACAATGGGCGTGGCATTCCAGTGGATACTCACCCCGATACCGGCACTTCTGCCTTGGAGACTGTAATGACCATGCTTCACGCCGGCGCCAAGTTCGGCGGGAAGACCTACAGAGTCTCCAGCGGATTGCATGGCGTAGGTGCAGCAGTCGTAAACGCACTCTCTACCTGGATGGAGGTGGAGAGCAGACGTGGCGGCGTACGCTACTGCCAGGAATACCTCTGTGGGGTCCCCCAGGGTCCGGTTGCGCCTGACGGCGAGGCGGCTGACACCGGAAGTACGGTTACTTTCATTCCTGACATTGGGATTTTCGGGGACCTGGACTATGATTTGGATTTCCTGGCCCAGCATCTGCGCGAACTGGCCTATCTCCAACCCAAGCTGGAAATCGGCATCCATGACGAGAGAACTGACCAGGAGCTGGTGTTCTACTTCGAAGGGGGAATAGCCAGCCTGGTGCGGCACCTGAACAGGGACAAGCAGGTGGTCTGGCCTGGTGTCATCTCCATTGGCAAGGAAGTTGAGGGGAATTGGGTGGATGTGGCACTGCAGTACAACGACGGCTATAGCGAGTTGATACTATCCTTTGCCAATTGTGCCAATACTACTGACGGGGGTACCCACCTCACTGGTTTCCGCTCGGCCTTAACCCGTGTCCTGAATGATTGCCTGCACAAGATCAGGGGGGACAAGAACAATGAGATGTCTTTGCAGGGGGAGGACGTTCGCGGTGGCCTGACGGCTGTTGTCAGCGTAAAGATCAACGAGCCGCAATTTGAAGGGCAGACAAAGGCCAAGCTGGGCAATCCCGAAGCGAGAAGCCAGGTGGAATCGGTGGTCGTTGAGCAACTTTCCTTCTATCTGGAGCAGCACCCCAACGAGGCCAAGGCGATCCTGGAGAAGTGCCTCACCGCTGCCAAGGCCAGGGAAGCAGCTCGGCGAGCCAGAGAGCTGGTGTTGCGGAAAGGGGCTTTGGACGGCTTCACATTGCCTGGCAAGCTGGCTGAGTGCGCTGAGAGGGATCCTTCTCTCTGTGAGCTGTTTCTGGTGGAGGGGGATTCAGCAGGGGGCTCGGCCAAGCAGGGAAGGGATCGCCGTTTTCAGGCCATACTGCCCCTGAAGGGCAAGATACTGAATGTGGAGAAGGCTTCCTTTGACAAGATGTTGGCCCACGAGGAAATCCGTGCTCTGATCACCAGTCTGGGCAGTGGGATAACCGACCAGATAGATCTTTCGAAGTTAAGGTACCATCGAATCATCATCATGACTGACGCCGATGTCGATGGTTCTCACATACGTACCCTGCTGCTAACCTTCTTCTTCCGCAATATGGTTGAACTGATAGGTGAGGGTCATTTGTTCATCGCACAACCCCCTCTCTATCGGATCCAGGCGGGAAAAGAGCAGCACTGGCTCTATTCAGAGAAGGAAAAGGAAGATCTGCTGCACAGGCTCAAGAACAAGAAGCTGGATATCCAGCGGTACAAGGGGCTGGGCGAGATGAGTCCAGGGCAGCTATGGGAGACCACCATGAACCCCAGTACCAGGACAATCCTGAAGGTGAAGATAGAGGATGCTGCTGAGGCTGACAGGGTTTTCCATATGTTGATGGGGGAAGAGGTGCCCCCGCGCAAAGCCTTTATCCAGGCTCATGCCAAGAGCGTCAAGAACCTGGATATCTGAGATAATCCTTTCGACATAGCTGTCATCTTCGTATTCGGAAGCCAGTTCCCCCGGGCGAGTTGCTTATGCAGGTTCTGATAGCCCCTGTGTGTCGGTAGGAATGGCCGCGTGTGACGAAGACAAGCTGCGCTGTTTGAGTAAGCTGTTGCGCGATCTCGACAGTGTAGTGGTGGCGTATTCAGGTGGGGTGGATAGCACCCTCCTTCTCAGGCTCTGCCGGGATACTTTGGGGGACAGGGTCCTAGCGGTTACGGCGCACTCCCCAACCTATCCATCAGACGAGTTGGCCCAGGCGGTTGAGGCAGCGAAGTCCCTCACGGTGAGGCACATGGTAATCGAGACCGCCGAGTTGGGAAACCCTCGATTTGTGGCCAATACCCCCGATCGNNGAGGGATTCAGGAATGTGGTTGATGGCTCCAACTATGATGACCTGGCTGACTGCCGTCCTGGCGCGCGTGCCGCTGTCGAACTGGGGGTGCGTCATCCGCTGCAGGAGGCTCTGTTAACCAAGGAAGAGATCAGAGCGCTGTCAAGAGAGATGGGTTTGGGCAATTGGAGCAAGCCGTCTCTGGCCTGCCTCGCATCCCGCTTGCCCTATGGCACCCCGGTTACCAGACAAGCTCTTGCGACCATAGACGCGGCAGAAGATTTCCTTCACGACCTGGGAATCGGCCAGTTGCGTGTTCGTCACCATGGTGATATGGCGAGGATTGAGACAGAACCTTCTGAGATGGCTGTCCTGCTCGATGAAGCCAATCGGGGGCGCATTGTTTCCCGCTTCAGGGAACTGGGCTATCTTCGTGTTACCCTTGATCTGGCTGGCTATCGCTGCGGCAGCATGAATGAAGGATTTCCGCTATGAATCCTGAGCAGTTGCAGCAGTTGTTGAGAGGTGTGCAGTCCGGCGACGTGGGGATAGAAGAAGCCTTGACTCAATTGAGACTTCTTCCCTACGAAGATATCGGCTTTGCCAAGCTGGATCATCATCGGTGGCTCCGAAAAGGGTTTCCGGAGGTGGTGCTCTGCCGTGGCAAGACGGTGAAGCAGGTCGTCGATATTGTTGAACATCTGGCATTAGCGGGGAGCACAGTTTTGGCAACCAAGGCTACCCCCGAGATGTCTACAGCAGTCCAGGACGTGGTACCCGAAGCTCGCTTCTATGAATTGCCAGGGATGATCGTGGTGAACGGAGTAGTTGATCGAAAGAACCCGGGGTTCGTGTTGGTGGTTACGGCTGGCACTGCAGACATTCCGGTGGCGGAAGAGGCGGTGGTGACTAGCGAGGTGATGGGCAATCGAGTTGAGAGACTGTACGACGTCGGTGTAGCAGGTCTGCATCGCCTGCTGGATCATAAGAGCCTTCTGCTTGAAGCCAATGTCATTGTTGCTGTGGCAGGTATGGAAGGGGCTCTGGCCAGCGTCATTTCAGGTATGGTGGGCAGGCCGATTATGGCCGTGCCCACCAGTGTGGGATATGGTGCCAGTTTCGAGGGACTGGCGGCGCTCCTTGGAATGTTGAACACCTGTGCCCCCGGGGTGGCCGTGGTCAACATCGACAATGGGTTCGGGGCAGGATATCTGGCCAGTCTCATCAATCGTCAAACCAAGAAGAAGCGATGAAGACAGCGTACTTTGACTGTTTTTCCGGCATAAGCGGGAACATGATCCTGGGGGCTCTGGTGGACCTCGGTCTGGACATGGCCGAGTTGAAAGCGAAGTTGGCTCGGCTTCCCATACGGGGTTACACCATCAACGCTACCAGGGTACTCAAACAGGGGATTTCGGCCACATATGTGGATGTGGTCACAGAGGGCGATGAAGGTGGGCGAACCCTTGAGGGTATCACACGGACTATTGAACAGAGTGATCTAGACGAAGAGGTGAAAGCGAAAGCATGTGAGATACTCACCAGACTGGCCCAGGCGGAGGCCAGGATTCATGATCATGATCCTGAAGGAGACACGGCCCATCTNNCATGAGGTTGGTGCCATTGACACCATCATCGATGTTGTCGGAGGTCTCGCTGGGCTGCAAATGCTCGGGGTCGAGCGGATCAGTAGCTCCCCTCTGAACCTGGGGACCGGCATGGTCCAGTGCAGCCATGGCTGGCTGCCTGTACCTGCCCCTGCCACTGCAGAATTGCTGCGGGGAGTACCAGTCTATGGCTCCGATGTTCGGGCAGAGTTGACCACACCCACGGGAGCAGCCATGGTTACAGGCATGGCTGCTCATTTTGGTCCTATGCCTGTCCTGGAGGTGGAAAGGGTGGGCTATGGGGCGGGCCGGATGGACCTCAGTGCGCCAAATG
>JAFNFZ010000199.1:3203-7135 GCA_017885485.1 Chloroflexota bacterium | reverse complement strand
GGAGGTTTTCCCGGGGATCCGAATTCACTTCCTCTTCACTCATGCTGTCGAGGAATTCCCCAGCAGCATCAGGATCCTCTTCTCCGGTGGCAACATCAAGAAGATCCGCGGCGAAGACCTCGTTGAGCTCACCATCGCCTGCCTGAACCACATGCTTAGATATGTTAGAGAAACGGTAGAGAATCCACCGGAGATCTGCACACGGGTATGAAGCACACCGATTCCAAGAAAACCACAGAGAAACTGAGGCACATACTCGCCGGCCACAAGCCCGAAAGAGTTGAATTGATACGCATCCTGCAGGAGGTGGAGGAGGAATTCGGATACCTGCCCAGAGAAGCCATGCTCGAGGCGGCCAATTTCACGCATGTCCCAGCCAGCAGTGTATACGGAGCAGCCACCTTCTACAATCGGTTTCGCTTCACGCCACTGGGCAGACATCCTGTCAAAGCCTGCATGGGNNACTGCCTGTCACATGGCGGGAGGTCCCCTGGTTTCGGATGCTCTGGAAAGAGAACTGGGCATCAAAGTGGGCGATATCACCCACGACGGGGAATTCAGCCTGGACAGGGTGGCCTGCATAGGCTGCTGTTTCCTGGCTCCCGTGGTAGTAGTAGGCGAGGACATTCACCCCAGAATGACTCCCTTCAAGGTGGAGGAGGTCTTGGCCGAACTCAAGGAGAGGGAGCCTCGCAAGACCCCCCACAGTGGTTAGCCTTACCCCGCAGATGACCTTCGACCATATCAGGGATCAAGCCACCTCAGAGTGGGAAGCGCTGCAGCGGAAACCCCACATCCTCGTCGGCACGGCTACGTGCGGCAGGGCAGCCGGTGCTCTCGATGTGGCCAGAACCTTCGAAGCAGAGATAAGAAGGCAGAACATTGACGCCCCAGTCGTCCCGGTCGGCTGCATGGGTCTGTGCTACGCCGAGCCGCTCGTGGTGATCATCAAGCCGGACAACCTCAGCGTTTGCTATGGCAATACGACCGCTGAGAGCGTCCGTCGTCTGGTAGAAGGATATGTGGTTGGCGATGACCCCTGCTTTGAGCTTGCTCTAGGCACTTTCGAGGTAGTCGACGGGAAAGCCCCCTCGATTCCCGAGTTGCCCAGGTTCGAGCACGAGCTGCGGCATATCCTGCGCCACTGCGGCTACATCAACCCGGAGAGCATCAACCACTACATTGGCCGCGGCGGATACAGCAGCCTAATCAAAGCCCTGAGCCTGGGNNCGCATTCGGTCATCGAAGGGATGATTATCGCCGGCTACACCATGGGGACGCCTCACGGGTACATCTATGTCCGTGATGAGTACCCGCTGGCCGTCAAGCGCTTCAAGCTGGCTCTCCAGCAGGCAAAGGCCAAAGGATTCCTGGGGAAGGACATCCTGAGCAGCAACTTCAGTTTTCACATTGAGGTAGCGGAGGGCGCCGGAGCATTCGTGTGCGGAGAGGCAAGTGCCCTGATGTACTCAATAGAAGGCAAGCGGGGCATGCCAAGGGTCAGGCCGCCGCACTCGGTTGAATCAGGTTTGTGGGGCAAACCAACCCTGCTCAACAATGTGAAAACCTTTGCCAGCATCCCCATGATTCTCGATCGCGGAGCAGAATGGTACGCCAGTATCGGCACGGACGGCAGCAAGGGAACAGCCGTCTTCGCTCTGGCGGGCAAGGTGGCTCATACCGGCCTGGTGGAGGTGCCCATGGGCACCTCCCTGCGCGATCTCATCTTCCAGGTCGGAGGAGGGGTACCCAAGAACAAGAAGCTTAAGGGTGTGCAGATCGGCGGGCCTTCCGGCGGGTGCCTCCCGGAAAGCCTGCTCGACACGCCGGTCGATTTTGACTCACTGACCAAGGTCGGTTCCCTGATGGGTTCCGGTGGAATGATCGTGCTGGACGAGGACAACTGCATGGTGGATGCTGCCCGCTATTTCCTCGACTTTGTCCAGAAGGAGTCCTGTGGGAAGTGCACTATGTGCCGCCTGGGAACGAAGCAGATTCTGGATATCCTCGTGGACATCACGGCGGGCAAGGGCAAGATAGAGGATATGGATCTGCTGGTTGAGCTGGCTGAAGATATCAAGGAAGGCTCTCTCTGCGGATTGGGACGGTCTGCGCCTAATCCCGTCCTGACCACTGTTCGCTACTTCCGCGATGAGTATGAAGCTCATATCCGTGAGAAACGCTGTCCGGCGCTGGTATGCAAGGAGTTGATTGCCTACTACATACTCCCCGAGAAATGCGACCGAGGGTGTGAACACTGTATACTCACCTGCCCTGCCGAGGCCATCAGAAGCGACGAGAAGAGGATCAAGATCATCGATCAGACCAAGTGTGTCAAATGCGGGAACTGCCGGATGGTCTGCCCTCCCGAGTATGACGCGGTAGTAAGGATGTCGCCGCCCAGTGTCATACCGCAGCAGAAATAGAAGAAAAAGCGATCGATGAAGAAGGGGACGAACTCCCTGCGCCCCCATCCAGTCCAGACAGCTTGTTATTGAGGAGGCTGAAATGGGTTCCCTTGACCACGTCTTCTATCCAACGTCCATCGCCATTGCCGGTGCTTCTCCGGGAAAGTCGGGGCAATGGTTCCTGGACAGCATACGCACCTCCGGCTTCAAGGGCAGCATCTATGCCATCAACTCAAAGGGCACAGAGGTCTCGGGCCTGCTGGCCTACACGAATATCAAAGACATACCCGGGCCTGTCGACTACACCATATGCTGCATACCGGCTCCTTACGTTCCCCAGTTGGTCAGAGACTGCGCCGCCAAGGGGGTAAGAACGATCTCTATCTACACCTCCGGTTTCTCAGAAACCGGCACCGAAGAGGGTAGAGAACTGGAGCGGGAAATCGTCCGCATCGCGCAAGCCTCAAGAATAAGAATCGTCGGTCCCAACTGCCTCGGCGTCTACTCACCCAAAGTCGGGCTGTCATTCGCCTCGGACTTCTCGCGACGGGTGGGCAAGGTGGGGCTCATCGGCCAGAGCGGTGGCAATACCTCCTACCTCATTCGGGCAGCCAGTCAGAGAGGCGTCCGATTCAGCAAGGCGGTCTCGTATGGAAATGCCTGCGATATCAACGAGAGCCACTTGCTCGAGTATTTTGCGCATGATCCCGAAACCGAGATAGTAGCGGCCTACATTGAGGGCATCAAGGACGGAGAGCGCTTCCACAGAGTGTTGTCCAGACTGTCGGCTGCAAAGCCTGTCCTCATCCTCAAGGGCGGCTACACCAAGGCCGGAGGTGAAATAGCCGCGTCCCATACCGGTTCCCTGGCCGGTTCCGCAGAGGTCTGGGGCAGCCTGATCCAGCAGTCCGGAGCCATCAGCGTCGGCAACCTCGAAGAGATGGTCGATCTGCTGGTCACGTTCGCCTTGCTCCCCCTCCCGAGAGGTCGAAAGGTAGGCATCTTCGGAGGCGGTGGAGGGGCCAGTGTCCTGGCTACCGATGAGCTGACCGCTGCGAGCTTCACGGTGCCCAGACTGCCGCCAGAACTCATCAAAGAGCTCATGGAGTTATTTGGCAACACTGCCGGGATGATCTTCAAGAATCCCATCGATCTGTCGATGGTAGGATACAGCCAGAGTTTCTACGATGTGGTCAAGAGGCTGCTCAGCTATAGCGGTGGCGACAGTCTCGACTTCGGGCTTATTCACGCCGGTTTCGGTCAAGCTGCCTGGTTCTCATCATCCGCCTTCGACATTGAAATCAACCAGTTCCGCGACTTCGTGACCAGGATCCACCGGGAAACGGACAAGCCGCTGGCCCTGGTGCTCCAATTCCTGATCACCAACTGGGACTGGCAGAAGGCCCTGGACCTTCAGCGCGGCTGCAGTGAAGCAGGTATGCCCGTCTATCACTCTATGGCAAGTGCAGCCAAGGCCATTGACCGCTTCCTGCGCTACCATGAGGCAAAGCAGAAACCAGTCAA
>JAFNFZ010000199.1:0-3127 GCA_017885485.1 Chloroflexota bacterium | reverse complement strand
AGATCTACGTTGTCAACCCCAAGGGTGGCGAGGTCCTAGGACTCAAAATCTACCCTCATCTCCAGGACGTCCCGGAGAGAGTAGATTATGTCATCTCCTGCATTCCAGCTCCGTTCGTGCTCCAATTGATCAAGGACTCGGCAGACAAAGGAGCGAAAGCGATCTGCCTGTTCACCTCCGGATTTGCTGAATTCGGAACAGAAGACGGCAGGGCGCTGGAGAAGGAGATCCAGCGGNNTCATCGGCCCCAACTGTCTGGGGATACACTCTCCCAAGGCCAGTTTCTCCTTTGCTCCCGATCTTCCCCACGAGACCGGTCCGGTGTCCTTCATTTGCCAGAGTGGCGGCAATACCATGTACCTGGTGCGGGCCGCCGGGGCCAGAGGCATTCGGTTCAACAAGGTTATCTCCTACGGAAATGCCTGTGATATCGATGAAACAGACCTGCTCCAGTATCTTCAACAGGACGCGGAAACGAAGATAGTGGCCGCTTATGTCGAGGGAGTGAAGAACGGACGACGGTTCTATCGCACTCTTCAGGAGCTATCGGCAGTCAAGCCGGTCGTGGTCCTGAAGGGGGGCATCACCACGGCCGGTGCCAGGGTGGCAGCTTCCCATACCGCTTCACTCGCAGGGTCACGCGACGTATGGATGAGGGTCTTGGATCAGGCAGAAGCCATCAGCGTTGACACCCTGGATGAGATGGTGGACATGCTGGTCACTCTTCAATACATGCCCCTGCTTGAGGGAAAGAGGCTGGCCATGGCGGGGGTAGGTGGTGGGGCTGGTGTCCTGGCCACCGATGACTGGGACAATGCGGGTTTCGTTCTTCCCGAGCTGCCCGAGCAGATAAGGCAGTCATTCAGGGCTGCCCTGGGCAATGACGCGGGAACAATCCTGAGCAACCCGGTGGATATCCCCCATCTTGGTTTCGGCCATGAAGCCTTCCGCAATGCCCTCACAAAACTGAGTGAATTCCGAGGGATTGACCTGCTGGTCTTTCATCTGCCGATTAGAGGCATCATGCTTTCCCTCGCCGTCGCTCCCGTCCTGCTCGACCGCGAGACGGAGACCATCCTCAAGTTGCACCGTGAGTCGGGCAAGCCAATAGCGGTGGTAGCACACTACATGGCTACGGGAGAGGGATGGCACTTCACCGCGAAGTATGTCAAGGACTTCTACGAAGGTGGCCTGCCGGTCTATCACTCGATAGCCAGCGCGGCCAAGGCCATCGACAGGTTCATACGCTATCACCAAAACAGAAGAGCGTCTCTGCCGTAGCTCGCCCCAGTGACCGGCGCACTGCACCCGCTGTGCTCAAGATACTGCCTCCAGGTCCGCATCCCCTGCAAAAAGCGGCTAAGGCTGCCTGCCCATGCCCTCCGCAGCCGCGGGCACGAACTCTATTCCGCCGTCAATCTCGAACAACTTCCCGGTCACCCAATCAGAGGCAGAGGAAGCCAGGTAGATGGCTGCCAGGGCGATGTCCTGCGGTGTGCCAATGCGCTTGAGCGGTGTATTGGCGATCACCCTGTCTCTCACGGGTTCGAGCACCGGAGCACTTCCTTCCGTCCAGATCGCCCCGGGTAGAATGGCATTGACCCGTACATAGGGGGCAAGCTCCCAGGCCAGAGTCCTGGTCAGCGAATTCACCCCTGCTTTGGCCGCGCCATAGGCCGCCATGCCCAGGCTTGGCATCTGAGACTCCCTGCTGGAGATGTTGATGATCGAGCCCGCCTTCTGCTCCAGCATGACCACCCCCACAGCCTTACTGCACAGGAAAGTGGTGGTCAGATTCTGGCGCATGACCGCTTCCCAGGTTCGCAGACTGGTCTTCAGAGTTGGCTTGAACGGGGTGCCACCGGCATTGTTCACCAGAATATCAATATGGCCGAACTCACTCCTGGCCTGACTCACCATCAGGTCTATCTGATCAGCCTCTCGCACATCGCAGGCCATGGCCAGGGCTCTGCGGCACAGGCGTTCGATCTCCGATCTGGCCACCTCCACCTGCTCCGGAGTTATGTCAACCAGGACCAGGTCGGCCCCGGCTTCAGCGAAGGCCAGGGCGATGCCCTTCCCTATGCCTCTGCCAGCTCCGGTGACAACAGCCACCTTGCCATTCAACGCAAATCTGTCCAGAATCATCCGCCCTCCCTGCAGTCACACTTTCGGAGAACATCTTGGCACACCCCCATCCTGGATGACAACTCGCACTCCTACATAGCACCTCCTACATAGCTTGACAGAAGATAGTCCGTTGTGATATCTTCCTAAACATCATCTGGCGCAGCCACCTCACAAGGGTAGCTCGTTCGGTCGTCATAGTCGCTTGAGCGATCGGTGAAGGCAAAGCCGATTCTGCTCCGAGGGGGAAGGTTGGCGAAAGCACGACCACTGGCAGTGCTGGTCTGCATATCACTGTGCCTCTGCCTGGCACTGGCGATCCTTCCGCCACTCGCATCTCCCGTGCTGGCGGCAACATGGTATGTTGACGGTGCACTGGGCACCGACGACGGCAGCCATGGCACCGGACCCGGCAGCGCCGCCTTCAAGACCATACAATACGCCATAGTCGACACGAGAGTGCTTGCCGGCGACACCATAAACGTCGCAGCCGGAACATACGCTCCCACGACCACAATCACAGTAAACAAGAACAATTTGAGTCTGCTCGGCCCTCAAGCGAACGTGGACCCGAGGCCTTCCGAGGGTAGCAGCCGAACGGCTGGTTCTGCAGCAGAGGCCATAATCGATGGCAGCCCTGGTGGACTGGGCTACATCATCTTGGTCGACGCAAATGGAGTGGTCATCAACGGCTTTGAAGTGAAGAGTGGCACCTCCATATGATCCGTCAGAGCAATGCCCACAGCAACACCGTGGTCAAGCACAATATCATTCACGACGGCAATGGCGACGAGGGAGTCCAACTGGCTAACTGCACCAACGGCATTCTTGAATACAACTACGTCTTCGACATAGCCAGCCCCGGTGACGCTCTCAATATCGCCAATAGCAGCGGCGGTGCCATCAGGTTCAACGAGGCTGAGGACATAGGTTCCATCAACGGCGGCATCTACTGCTACGGTACCACAAACCTCGACATAATCGGCAACATACTGCGAAG
>JAFNFZ010000198.1 GCA_017885485.1 Chloroflexota bacterium | reverse complement strand
TCGGCCTATGGTATGTCCCCGCCCTGTGTCTGTCAAACCAGAGCTATCTTACGGGAGGGAACTTGCCTGGGTGTCTCAAAGGGCGCGGGGATTCTCACAAAACCCTATCCAGAGCCTTGGGGGGCTTCCCCTTCTCTGACAACCATGCCCATGGACTCCGGCCCAGCATGGGTGCCCAGGGCCGGACCCACCCTGGCTACATAGACGGACGCCCTGGGGAAGGCCTCTCTCACCCGCCGGGCCAGGGCATCGGCAGCTTCACGATTGGTGGTGTAGGGCACAGCGGCATCCACGAGTCGGGGGAAGCTCAGGGCAAAGTCGTAGAGTCGCTCCACAGCCCTGGTCCGTGTGCGGGCGATGCCACTGAGGGACAGGTCTCCTTCTCGCATGGTGAGGAGAGGCTTGACTCCCAGAACCGAGCCCAGCATGCCCTGGGCTTTGCCGATGCGCCCACCTCTCACCACGTACTTCAGAGTGTCAACCAGGAACAGAATATGCGTTCGCTGAAGAGAGCGGCGGACCATCTCGGTCACCTGAACCAGGCTTCTGCCAGCTCTGGCCTCTCGTGCTGCAGCTATGGCCAGCAAGCCGCAGGCCATGGAGATCGACTGTGAGTCAATTACCTCAATACTGCACTTCTTCTCCACAAGCTCCTTACCCAGCAATGCCGAGTTGTAGGTGCCGCTCTCCTTTGAAGTGAGGTGTATGGAGATGATTTCGTCCGTATCATTGGCCAGTCGGTTGTAGACATCGGCGAAATCACGCGGCGAAGGCACAGAGGTTGTGGGCAGGGCCGAATCAGTGGTCAGCCTGTGGTAGAACTCCTCCTCGCCGATATCCACCCTGTCGCGGTATGTTTTGTCCCCAAAGACAACGTACAGCGGAACCACGGTGATATCCAGATCCTGCAGAACTTCGGGGGGAATATCAGAGGTGCTGTCGGTGACTACTCTGACCATTGAGGACTTCTTTAGCGTGCAGGATCGCCGGTCAACGCTGCCACTGTCATGCCAAGTGGATATGTTACCATCTTTGGCGCGGATATACGAAACCAGCATTCGGTGCGCCTACCCTCGCTGGCGGTGACATCTCGTAGGCACATCCTCGGGAAGCTTGACGTACGGCCGAGCAGACACTAATATCCTGACTACCCGCGACGCAGTCCACTGAATGGAGCCCGGCAGCCAGAGTTCAACTCTATCCTCAAGGAAGGAGCGTGAGATGCCAATTCTGAGAACTGCCATGGGGAAGCTGCTCTTGTGCCTAATGCTGGGCATTATCGTGGCGAGCGGATGCGGCGAGCCAAACGAGCCCGAGCAGACACTGACACGAGAGGAGACCATTCCCGATGAGGCCATCAAGATGCTGCCGGAGACGGATTCCTATCCTCCGATTCTTCACTCCAGTGAATTTGGGGAGCCGGTGCCGGTGCCGGGGTTGATAAACACGGCGGGAGCTGAGGATTCCCCTTTCATTCCAGCAGGCAGTCAACAGATCTACTTCTTCTTCACACCAGACCCCAGCATTCCGGCGGAGAAGCAACTGCTGGATGGGGTCACGGGGATCTGGGTATCGAACTGGCAGGGGGGTCAGTGGCAGGAGCCGGAGAGAGTCCGGCTGCAGGACAAGGGGAAGCTGGCTCTGGACGGGTGCACGTTCGTTTCCGGAAACCTGATGTACTTCTGTTCCGCCCGTGAAGGCTACACCGGCATACACTGGTTCACCGCGGAATTCGAGGATGGCAAATGGCAGCACTGGGCAAACGCGGACTTCCCCGACGAATTCGAGGTGGGTGAACTGCACATCCGGGGAGATGAACTCTACTATCATTCCTCCTACGCCGGGGGCAAGGGAAGCAACGACATCTGGATGCTGAAGAGAGTGAACGGAGAATGGCAGAATCCGGTGAACATAGCGGCGGTCAACACAGCGGAAAACGAAGGAATGCCGTTCCTGACCAGCGATGGGCTGGAACTGTGGTTCCACAGGTTCTATCAAGGAGCTCCGGCGGTTTTCCGTTCCAGGAGAGTGAACGGGGAATGGCAGGCGCCGGAGATGATTGTGTCCAAATTCGCCGGCGAGCCCACCCTCGACTGGCAGGGCAACCTGTATTTTGTGCATCATTTCTATAGGGATAATAAGATGATAGAGGCCGACATCTACGTGGCCTATCGCAAATAGCCCGGGGCAGATACCTGGCTTCAGTAATTCCAGAGGGGAGGTCTGAGATGCAAGACAGGATTTCGTATCACGAATCGGTCCGTCGCATGTACGAGAAGATCAAGAAAGACGGCATGGACAACATCTGGGACCGCTACGAAGCCCAGGGCATGGGCGACCCTGACAGACGATGCCCCTTCTGTCAGGGGGGCACGCGGTGTGACCTCTGCTCCAACGGCCCCTGTCGTTCCGACGCGGCCAAGAACAAGAAGGGCGTCTGCGGCATCACCGCCGANNGGCATGGCCATGCGCATGATGCTGCTGCGCAACGTGATGGGGGCGGCGACGTACCACTATCACACCGAGCAGACGATCAAGACGCTGCGGGCAACGGCAGGGGGTGAGACTCCGTTCCAGATAGCGGAGCCGATGAAACTGAAGAGCTTCGCTCAGCGGCTAGGAGTCAAAACAACCGGAACGGCGAAGCAGATCGCCGCGCGGCTGTGCGACTTCGCGGAGGCAGACTTCAACCGCAAAGCCGACGAGCCGAGCCAGATGGTGGAGGCGCTGGCTCCCACGGAGCGGAAGGACCTGTGGAGAAAGCTGGACATCTTCCCGGGCGGCATCTACGGCGAGATGATGCGGGGCACCAGCTCGTGCCTGACCAATGTCGATGGCTACTATGTGAGTCTGGCACTCAAAGCCATGCGCCTGGGCGTAGCCATGGCCTATCAGAGCCAGATCATCAACGAATACTGTCAGGACGTGCTCTTTGGCATTCCCAGGCCGCACAAAATGCGCGTCGATCTGGGGGTACTGGACCCGGAATTTGTCAATGTGCTGCCCAATGGACATGAACCCTTCCTGGGGTTTGCCATGGTGCAACTGGCGCGTCAGCCGGAGTGGCAGGGGAAGGCGAAGGCGGTGGGGGCCAAGGGGTTGCGGGTGATCGCCAACATCGAAACGGGGCAGGAGATGATCCAGCGGTGGCCGATGGACGACGTCTTCTACGGCTTCACGGGAAACTGGATCATGCAGGAGGCAGTGCTGGCCAGCGGATGCGTGGATCTGTTTGCCTGCGATATGAACTGCTCCATGCCCATCGATCCCCTGTATGCGCAGAGGTACAAATTCCGGCTCGTGCCGGTCAGCGACCTGGTGGCCTTCGAGGGGGTCACCGATCGGATCAACTACGAGCCGGGGAAGGCGGAGAAGCAGGCGGCGCAGCTTCTGCAGATGGCCATTGACAACTTCAAAGAGCGGCGGGCCTCGATTGAGGGGGTAACCCAGCTACCGATGAGGGAAGCGGTGGTGGGCTTCTGCACGGAGAGCATCCTGGCAGCGCTGGGTGGCAGCCTGGACCCATTGCTGGGGGCGATCAAAGATGGCACTCTGCGAGGTGTAGCTGGCCTTGTCTCCTGCACCACGCTGCGAGATTCCGGCCAGGACGTGCATACGGTGCGGGTGGCTAAGGAACTGGTCAAACGGGATGTGCTCGTGCTGTCCATGGGCTGCGGCAACGGGGCGCTGCAGGTGGCGGGGCTGTGCAGTCCCGAAGCCAGGGAATTCGCCGGCCCGGGTTTGCGCAGGCTCTGTGAACAGCTATGGATACCTCCAGTGCTCAGCTATGGCACCTGCACTGATACGGGACGCCTGGCTGACCTGCTGGCGGCAGTATCGAGTGCCCTGGGAGGCGTGCCTGTACCAGACCTTCCCGTGGTGGCAGCAGCGCCGGAATACATGGAACAGAAGGCGACCATCGACGCCATCTTTGCACTGGCGCTGGGCCTCTACACCTACGTTAATCCGGTGCCTACGGTTACCGGAGCGCCGAACCTGGTCAAGCTGCTGACGCAGGACTGCCCCCAGGTGACCGGCGGTCTGCTCGATGTGGAGACGGATGCGGTCAAAGCGGTAAACGGCATGCTGAGCCACATCGAGGCCAAGCGGAAGAAGCTGGGGATTTGAAGGCAGGCCTCAATGGTGCGGCCCAAGAGGTTCTCAGTTGAAAGGTGGGACCGGCCACGTTTTGATGACACCGTAGGGACACGGCGTGCTGTGCCCTTACACTCCACACGTCATCGCGACGAAGGCACGTGAGTACATACTCCCCCAAGCTAC
>JAFNFZ010000197.1 GCA_017885485.1 Chloroflexota bacterium | reverse complement strand
TCGTGGTCGGTGCGTCTCCGAACAATCCTCCTGCACAACCCGCCAACGTCTCGCCATCTAACGGGACCACCGGATTGAGCCTGACACCAACGCTCCAGTCCTCCGCCTTCTCCGATCCCAATGCCGGTGACACTCATGCAGCGTCCCAGTGGCAGGTTAGAACGAGCACAGGGAGCTACTCTAGTCCCGCCTACGATAGTGGCACCATACCGACGAATCTGACGAGCATCACTGTCCCATCAGGAGAGTTGAGTCATTCCACTACCTACTTCTGGCGCGTCAGTCATCAGGATCATCACGGCGCTTGGTCAACCTACTCCAACGAGACATCCTTCAGTACCGTTGGCGCTCCATCAGCCAATTCCTGGGCAGTTATCGTGGGGGTAGCGGATTATCAATACTTTTCAACCCAGGGGACGGGGGATCTGAATTACACCGACGATGACGCCCAGGGTTTGTACAACGTTCTGAGTCCTATCTGGGGAGCGAGCCACATCAAGCTCATACTGAACAGCCAAGCAACAAAGGCAGGCATACAAACTGCCATATCAAGCTGGCTGGATCCACTGGAAGACTCCGATGACACAGTCCTTTTCTTCTTCTCAGGACACGGCGATCAGACCACGGATATCAGTCCTCTCGACGAGCTTGACCAACTCGACGAGACCATTTGTCCATACGACGCGCTACCCGCCTACACGAACAACGACATCTATGATGATGAGCTCAGTACTTGGCTCGGCAGCCTGGAATCCGGGCGGCAGGTGGTTATTCTCAATGGATGCTATACAGGTGGTTTCATCAGCCAAGCTGGACGTCTCAATCCGACGAGCCCCGGACCAGACCCAAGTGACGGCTTCGCTCAGGACCTCTCCAGAAGTGGCAGAGTGATCCTCACTGGTGGTGAGGAGGACGAATCAACGTGGGAGGACCCGGCTCTGGGCCGCAGCGTATTCCCATACTATATTCTCGAAGCCTTTGACTATCTGGAGGTTCTTGACAGCAACAGCAACAACGCGATATCGGCAGAGGAACTCTTCTACTACGCTCAGCCACGGACAGTCAACTACGAGGTGACAAACTACTTCGAGACTATACAGCACCCACAAATGTACGACGGCTATGCAGGTGAACTGACCCTGATCACCCTGGCAACCGTCACAATTGATGCCAACCCCCGCACTTCAGCAGTCACCCTTGACGGCCAACCGTATTCGGCCTCGCAGCTGCCAGCAGTGAAGGCTTTTATGCCCGGCACGAACAGTACCTTCAGCTTCAGCGTTTCGACCCTGGTAGAAGCTGACATCCTACAGCCCAGGTATGAGTTCAGTTCCTGGAACGATGGGGCTCTGACAAATACAAGAACGGTGACTATCAGCACATCAGCTTCGTATGTTGCCACCTACATGACCCAGTACTATCTGGGCGTTGAGTCGGAGTATGGCAACCCTCAAGGTGAAGCCTGGTATGATATGGGGGCTGGCGCTGATTTCTCTGTGCCAGCAGTGGTCGACCTTGGCAATGGAACGCGCCATGTGTTCACCGCTTGGAGCGGCGCATCCACGGCGGACACCAGTTCCACTTCCGTGGTAATGGACTCGCCGAAGTCGGCTGCCGCCAACTGGAGAACGGAATACAGACTGACCGTACAGTCTCAGTACGGCAGCCCTCAGGGTGGAGGATGGTACGCGGCGAACGCAACCGCGACATTCTCTGTACCAGCAACCGTCGAACTGGCTGATGGTAGCAGGTCTGTCTTTACTGACTGGACCGGCAGCACCAATGCAACCTCCGCTTCCTCGTCGCTTCCAATGAACAGTCCCAAGTCCATAACCGCCAGCTGGAAGCTGCAGTACAGACTGAGCGTGATTGTGGATCCTTCGGAGGCATCAAGTCCGAGCGCTGATGGCTGGTATGACAAGGGGGCGACCGCAACGGTCAGCATGCCCGAGACCGTGACCGCGGATACTGGCACACGTTACTTCCTCTCTGGCTGGATGGTTGACAAATCTCGCGAGTATGGCAACCCTCTCGGTGTCACCATGAACGCCAGCCACACCGTGGTGGCCGAATATGCGCTCCAGTACTACTTGAGCGTCGAGTCAGACAGAGGCAACCCTCAGGGCGCTGGCTGGTACACAGAAGGAGCACAGGCGACTGCGTCTGTTGAATCCCCCATCGGAATGGTGGTAAGACAAGTCTTCGATGGATGGAGCGGTGACTCCCTCCACACCACAAAGGTCGCTAACCTTCTGATGGACAGCCCCAAATCAGTCACAGCCACCTGGCGCACAGATTACACACAACTCCTCGTCCTCCTCGGCGTTGTTGCAGCTGTCGCGGCTGCTGGTCTCGCCGCGGTTTTGGTGGTTATGCGAAGGCGATAGCGCCTGTCACTGGGGCTGACGGATGAAGTGTCCCAAATGCGGCAACCACAACTTCGACGCCAAGGGTAGATGTACCTTCTGCGGTCATTCCGTCGCGGTGGCTCCGAGGCCACCCGCTGGGGGGGCACTCGATTTCTACGGGTCCCCTAGGACGGAAGACGGCGCCATGGGAGCGCCCCCTCCGAACGTGGGAAGGAGTGAGGGCGAACCAGAGCCTCCCGACCTCACGGAATGCCCTCTCTGCCGGCAGAAATCTCTTCACTGGAATGAGAGATTCGGCTACTTCGAGTGTCTCAATGAGGCCTGCAGGCGCAGTCTCGGCATCAAAGATGATGAGACTGGGGCGACTACCCAGGGCGGCATGGTCCCGGTCGCAGACACCGACGCGCTCTACGGTGGCCAGCTCCAGCAATGTCCCAGATGCGGTCAGAGATCACTCTGGTGGAACAGGTTCTTCGTTTTCTACGAATGCACTAATCGACAGTGTGGAAAGACCTACTCCAAGGAAGAGATTGAAGCCAGGGCAAGCCACTCCAGTGTGCGTCCTGCATGTCCGTTCTGTGGCAGTACCGACACCTATGAGGTCACTGGTATGCGGAGGTGCAGAACGTGTGCAAAACTCTTCTCGACAGGCGGCCAACTACCGCAACGTCAAGCTGCAAAGTCGGCTCCGACCGCCCCGCCGCGGGGCATCGGGGCCAAGCCTCTTGTTCAGCCTGGGCCTTCCCCTTCCGCTAAGGCATGGTTTGGCAATGAATACTACGATGCTGCGCAGAGGAGATGGAGGAAACCAAAGGCTGCCACATTCCACCCCAGAAAGCGCCTTATGGTCGCAGCCGCAGTGTTGCTTGCGTTCGTTCTTGTTGGTTGCATTGCTGCAGGTGTGGCGATCTATGTGCTTACTCTGCCACCCCACTTCGGGCCTCCCCCCACTTTCGGCGCTGCAGCCGGGATTCTGCAAACGAGCCTGACATGGAGCAACAACAGTGAAGCTGAACAAGTCATGATCAGGTGTCATACATCAGGGTATCCCGCGACTCCCGCTGATGGCGATTTGGTGTACCAGGGCTTGGGCACCAACTACACTCACAAAGACCTACACTATGGCGACACGTACTACTACTGCGCCTGGTCGGTACGAACCGTGAACGGATTGCCAAAGTACTCGGCCAGTGCTGCCTCGGCGTCTTCAACGCCAACCTGGACTGGACCAAATGGCGAGACTGTGCATGAGTATGTGGATTTTGAGGAGGCGAGGATAGTAGGTGCTGATGGAGAGTACATAGAGTTGTTGAACAACCCTGAGGCAGGAGATCCAACTTGGGCGGAACTGAGGCAATTCCTGCAAAACGACCAGACGGAGAAGACCGCCTATAGCGACAACACTTTCGTATGCGCGGACTTCGCCGAGATGCTGCACAACAATGCTGAGAAGGCAGGGCTCAGGACGGCCTACGTCATCATCGATTTCGGGCCTGTCGGGATCTGCACCCCCGCTGATTTCTTCACCGGATGCCCCGGATACTGTGGCGGGTTGCACTCATGCAATGCCTTTCAGACCACCGACAGAGGCTTGGTCTATGTTGATGACACGGGAATGGACGATGGAAGCGGTGAGGATTGCACTGTGTCCTTGGCCAGCGGACAGACCTACATTCCAGTGTCAATATTCTCTGATACTGAATGGTGCCCAGTGGGAAGAGTCTCTGATTTCCAGGTCACCTGGTGAGACTGAGGAAGGCCTGGAACCATGATTGTAGGCCAATATGAGGTATAACCGCGCCAGGGTCCATGTTGGTGGATATGTTGGCCGGTGGAACCAATGAGAACGAGCGATGGATTGAATGTAAGTATAGGGTCATCGGTGGTGAGCTAACGCCAAAAAGGCTCCGACCTATCAGGGTGAAGGGAACGAATTCCGAGGGGACGATGTTCAGACTCGATACGTTGTTCTGTATCCAAAGTCTGAAACAGCCAGAGTGGCTGTTACCAATGGCAGACGCAACTTCCACATAGAGCTGGTCAAGAGTGATGATTCACGCAGCACGATCTTCAAGTTAAGGCTGTAACGAAACAGCGCCAGTCGGCCAACGGGCAGGCCATAGCCAAAGGACAAAGCACCTTGTTATCTGCCAGAACCATGCAGAACCTGCACAGAGTTTCTCAATCAGATCTTGCCGAAGTCATCTTGTCACAGCCATCGTCCGAAGAACAACCCAGCAGTGGAGATTGACACTATCTGTCAATCTGTGCTAAGGAGATGCAGGCGAACCATGCTTGCCGAGTTTTCAGTCATCTCAAGGCGATGAACCGGATGCTCCTCTGTCAGCAGTGAAGCCATGAGCCATAACGTCTTCATCAGCCATTCTGTGAAAGAACCAGACCAGAGGGCAGCGGAGGCAGTCTACGATTACCTGCGAGCTAGCGGTATCACGTGCTTCATGGACACGCGGAACCTGGTTCCGGGCGCAACTTACCACACTCAACTCGCCACAGCAGTCAAAGGGAGCAAGGTGGTGGTTCTGATCTTCTCATCCAACTCTGACGACTCCGAAGCTGTCGGAAATGAAATGGCGATCGCCAGGAACAACAAGATCTCCATAATCCCACTGCGCATAGAGGATACCCCGCCCCGCAAACTCGAGTTCTTCATAAGCACAACACAGTGGTTAGACGTTTTTCGGTTGCCACTTGAAGAACAGCTTCCCAGGCTCCTAGAAGCAATCAGGCACCATCTCAACAGACAAGGGGATAACGAACAGGCGTCAGGCAGGGTCGACGAAGGCAAGGCCGCAGGCTGGAAGCAACAGCAGCCGTCTCAGAAGCAGGCTGTTGAGCCTCCCGTCGCTCAACACGATTGGATTCAGTTGGACTCTCCACCCGACTGGATTACCCAAGATCCAAAACTGCTTAGCGCTCTCAATTCTGGAAAGGTCATCAGAGGCAAAATCTACCTGTACAGATACAACAGCAATCGACGGTGCTATGAGAAGAAGCAGGCTGTTGTGCTTCCTACTTACCACCCCGACTGGACTGACATAGACTCTCCACCTCACTGGATTGTGCAAGATCGCGAGGTGCTGGGATCCCTCAATTCTGGAAAGGTCGTCAAAGGCAAGAACTACCTCTACAGATACAACAAGGATCGTCAGCGCTATCAGAAGAAGTCCAGGTGAATCCTGCCAGTTCACCTTGTGATGATCCTGAGCTGCCGGGGTGATATGCGCAATTCCAGACAGGGGCGAGACGGCTTCAGAAGGCTGGCCCGAACGCACCTCGAGGTCCAGCTGTGGCTACATTCCGGCAACTGCAACATTGGATGCGGGGGGACCACTGACGATGACTTACTCGGGAGGGTAGATGGACAACACTCAGCTGCTCAAAGAGCTGATGGTCAACAAGAAGATTCGTATCCAGCAGAGCCCTGTCTTGCACCAGACGCCCACGCCTCTGCCGGCTTCCTTTGGATACGAGAAGATCGAAGGGATGCTGTTGGGGATCGCCATAGGCGATGCCTTGGGTGCCACCTCCGAAGGTCTCAATCCGTTCGAGAGAAGCAAGCTCTTTGGTGAGATAAGGGACTTCCGCCCTGACTGGCGGCCTGAGCGTAATCGTGCTGTCGGCGTAGGAACTGATGATACCCAGATGTCCTTCTGGACTGTGGAGCAACTCATTGATGATGGAGGGCTCGATCCCCATAACCTCGCTGGCAAGTTCTGCCAGCACCACATCTGGGGTATCGGGGGGACAGTGAAGCAATTCACACGGAACTTCAAAGATGAACATTTGCCGTGGTACGAAGCTGGCCCTGAGTCGCTTGGCAATGGCGCCCTGATGAGGATTGCCCCGGTTGTTCTGCCGTACCTTCGCAACCCCCGTTCCTCCATGTATGCCGACGCCGCGATAGCCTCGATGATCACCCACAATGATTTCGCCAACAACGCCAGCAATGTAGCTTTCGTTCATATACTGTGGGAATTGTTGGGCATGAATCATACACCCGAGCCAGAATGGTGGATTGACACTTTCTGCTCTACGGCCAAAGACCTGGAGGGTAAGACGAAATACCGTCCCAGAGTTGGGGCATTTGCTGATTACGAGGGCCCTCTCTGGAATTTCACTCTGAAAGTCTGCAAAGACGCATTGAGAAGGAAGCTTCCGGTGAGAGAAGCGTGTGATACTTGGGGGTCGGGAGCCAACCTCTTTGAGACTGTCCCGTCAGTGCTGTACATATTAGCGACGCACGCCGGCGATCCGGAGGAAGCAATAGTCAGAGCTGTGAACGATACCAAGGACAACGACAGCATTGCGGCAATAGTGGGCGCTGCGGTGGGAGCTCTCCACGGCTTGGGCCGGATTCCTGAGAGGTGGGTGAAGAACCTAGTGGGCAGGATAAGAGAACGCGGCGGCAGCCAGGTGTTCAGGCTTATCCTGCACTCAAAACAGATATTCTGGCTGTCCAACCAGCCTCGCTAGCCTGATCGCCTCGGTCATGCGAAGGCTGCGGCGAGCAATCTGCAGCAGCTTTGAAACGGAGACAAATGCCACCTTTCTTCGTTGAGTTTCGACTGCATGGCTATGCAAAAACCCACGCGAAGCGTCTGATATGGGATGTGGCCAGAAGATACCATGTCAGAGGCATGATCAGAACTAGACCTGTGCCACACGTAGGCCTGTATCCCCCGTCAAACACCCATGACATCCAGGCTGTTATTAGCACAGTAGAGAGAGTAGGACGAAACCACAACACCTTGGTCGATTTCAGAATAACAGGTTTTGGCTGTTACACGGACTCGAAGGTTATCTACCTGGCCGTAGAACCGTCGCTCGCCATGGGGCAGCTACGCACGGAGTTGACCCGAGAGCTCAACGCAGCACTGGGCAAGGCGAACCCCGAGTACGACTTTCACTCCGCTATCGCTTTCAAGGACTTAGGCCAGAAGTTCGAGGCAATATGGCAATACGTCAAGACAAGAGAGCAGCCAGACATTGACCAATACCTGCTTAGGATTGCCGTCCTGGGCCGGCGTCGCAGACTCATTTGCGAATACGACCTGCTTCTGAAGCGCATGCTCACTCGCCGTCAAGCGTTGAGCAGGTACTGGTGGAGGAGAACCATTAGCGAAATGCAGCGACTGCGAGGTGGCAAGCCTCGGGAGCCCTCGTCCGCCGCCAGATTCTGGAGTTCTGTTGTTGACTTATTCCGCCTGTAGAAGCCATCCACCTCCGATACCTTAGTTGCCGCTATCATCGACGACTGGGCCGAGAGGCCCTGGGCAGGCTTGGAAGATTGACTCCCCTGGCTTCCTCTGTGATACTCTCTAACAAGAGTCTAAGCGCGCGAACCCCCACAGACGGAATCCACGGTTATGCAGCGGCCACGGAGAGGACAGGAATGCTATGAGACAGATCAACATGGTGAGCCATGGCTGGATGGAGAGGTGGGATGCAGCTGCAGCCGTGGAACCGCAGGGGTCTCTGCTATCTTAGCGTAAGCCCCAAGACACGAAAGGAGAAGCATGGGGATCCTTGACGGTTTCAGAAGGAGAAGGCGCGAGGATAGTGAGCATACACAGTGGTTATCGAGAGGGCGCATCTTGTTCAATCAGGGATCATTTGATGAGGCCATTGTTTGCTTCCAGAGGGCCCTGAGGATCAATCCCAACGATGCTGAGACCCACAACGCCCTGGGGATTGCCTACCACGACAAGGGGCAGATGGATGAGGCCATAGAGGAATTCCGTGAGGCACTGAGGATCGATCCCAGACTTGCCGACATACACAACAACCTGGGGCTTGCCTTCCGTGGCAAGGGGTGGACGGATGAGGCGATAAGCGAATTCTGTGAGGCCTTGAGGATCAATCCCAACTATGCCGAGGCACACTATAGCCTAGGGCTTGCTTGCGAATCCAAGGGGCGGATGGATGAGGCCATAAGCGAATTCCGTGAGGCCTTGAGGATCGATCCCAAACTTGCCGGGTCGTACCATTACTACCATCAGAGAGGGCAACTGGATGCCGCAAGTGGAGAGTATCGGGATGCCACAAGAACACTTCATGCCGAGGCGCACAACAAGCTGGGGCTAGCCTATGTTGTCGGGGGGCTGACAAACGAGGCCATAAGCAATTTCGGTGAGGCCTTGAGGATCGATCCCAGACTTGCCGAGGCCCACAACAATCTGGGGACTGCCTATCGACTCAAGGGGCAATTGGATGACGCGATAGGAGAGTACCAGGAGGCTCTGACGATCAACCCCAACCATGCCGAGTGGCACTACAACCTGGGCTTTGCCTATCAAGAGAAGGGGCAGTTAGACGAGGCGATAACGGCCTACCAGAATGCTCTTAGGATCAATCCCAACTTCGCCGATGCGCACAACGGCCTTGGATGTGCCTACCGTGCCAGAGGGCAATTGGATGCCGCTATCGAGGAATACAATGAGACCCTTAGGACGGATCCCAACCGTGCTCATGCACACTACAACTTGGGCAACGCCTACCAAGCCAAGGGGCAGACGGACGCTGCCATGGTGAAGTTCCGGGAGGCTCTTCGCATAGACCCCAATCTTGCCGAGGCACACTATGACCTGGCGAATGCATATAGGACCAAAGGGCAGTTGGATGCCGCCATAAGGGAATACCAAGAGTCCCTGAGGATCACTCCCAGCTTTGCCCCTGCGCACAACAACCTGGGGGGCACGTACCGAGCTAAGGGGCGGCTGGATGACGCCACAAGCCAGTATCGTGAGGCCTTGAGGATCAATCCCGAAGACGCCGACGTACACTACAACCTTGGGTTTGTCTATCAGGAGAAGGGGCAACTGGACGCGGCCATAAGGGAGTATCAAGAGGCTGTGAGAATAGGGGCGACTTGAGGCAGGCCATAGAATCCTACAGAGCGTCTATCAGTGTCGCCTTGCCAGAGCACGCCTCCAGTGTCAAGTACATGGAGGAGCGGATCCGCGACGTTGAGAAGAAGATGGCGTGAAGCGATGCTCTCCACTCCGCTTCCCCACCCCAGGCACCCCTCGCTGCCGCTCCCGTAGGCAATCCTCTCGGGTCTGGGCGCCCACGCACGGGTTCAGCACAGCCCCTCAGTCGCTCGTTCCCCGTCGTCGGGACACCCCCCTCATTCCCACACCGTTTCCCGGCTTCCCATCGCACTAGAACCATTCGCAGCTACGTGCTATCATATCGCACAAGCAAATCACGAACCGGAGGCAATACGATGGAACAACAGACTTCCGAAGATCCCAGCAAGGAGAAGGGCCCGAACACGGGGGCAGAACAATCCTCGCTCAGAGTCAGTGACTGGGTGACTTTTCTGAGCAATGAGAAACAGGTTAACCTCAGCATGTTTCTTGGCTTGGCCGCCATGCTTATGGCTGCGGTTGCCATGATCTCCGCAGCGTCGACGGACCCATTGCTCACCATAGTCTTCGGTTCCGGTTTTCTTCTTGCGCTTTTTGCCTATGTATACTTCAAGCTGTACAAACCGCTTCAGAGAAGATACATGCGTTCCCGCGATACACTCGACCAAATCATGCAAGGCAAACTTAGACAGGTCGAAGACATACGCAAGGTGTGGGACGATGCGCAAGCGATGAAGGAGCGCAAAGGCAGCTATTCGCACCTCGGAGTTGGACAACCTCTCGCAGGCGCGTTGTGGCTCGCCGGCTGGTTGTTCACTATTGCCTACGCCAGTCTGCCATGGTGGAAGATCATACTCGCGTTAGTGGTCTGGCCGTACTTCTTGGGCTTGGCGGTGAGGTAGGGCGCCGCTATTCAGTCTGCCCTA
>JAFNFZ010000196.1 GCA_017885485.1 Chloroflexota bacterium | reverse complement strand
ACCACTACCTTCTTGCCAACCTGCACCGGCTTGCCCAGATTCACTTCCCTCAGGAAGTCGATTGCGGGTATGACTCCTGTCAGGTCTTCCCCTTCAACTCCCATGGGGTTGTTGCGGTAAGCGCCCACGGCCAAAAAGACCGCCTCGTATCCCTGCGTCTGCAGGTCATTGATGGCTGAAGCGCCCTTGATGGGCGAGTTAATCCGGATTTCGACGCCCACCGACTTGATGAAATCGATCTCGGCATTCAGCACACCCTTATCCAGACGGTACGATGGTATACCGACGGCCATCATGCCCCCGGCAACCGGAAGGGACTCGAAGACGGTGGGCTCATAGCCCCATAGCGCCAGGTAGTAAGCAGCACTCAGGCCGGCCGGGCCCGACCCGACAATAGCCACCCTGCGGCCGTTCTTGGGCAGGCGATCGGGGGGACTATCCTTTCCGCTGGCCTTGACCTCGTCTGCGGCAAATCTCTTGAGCTGGCATATCGAGATTGCCTCATCTACCTTGGAACGCGTACATTCCGTCTCACACGGGTGGGTGCATACCCTACCACATACCGCGGGGAAGGGATTCTCCTCCCGAATCAGGTCCAAAGCTTCCTTGTACTTCCCCTGGGCGATGAGGGCGGTGTAGCCCTGTACGCTGATGTGCGCCGGGCACGCCGCTTTGCAGGGCGATGTACCCTTCTTGCTGATGGCCACGGCACTGGGGATCGCCTGAGGATACCTCTTGAATATGGCCTTCCGCATCGCCAGTCCCTCTTCGAACTCGCTGGCTAGGCTCACGGGACATACCTCGAGGCAGTCTCCACACGAGCTACACTTTGTCATGTCGATGAACCTGGGCTTTTTGTGAACACGGGCCCTGAAGTTGCCTTCTTCACCCTCTACCGCCAGAACCTCGGCGTTAGTGATGATTTCAATGTTGGGATGCCTGCCGACCTCGATCAGTTTCGGAGAGATCATGCACATGGAGCAGTCGTTGGTGGGGAAGGTCTTATCCAGCTGGGCCATTCTGCCCCCGATGGATGTTGTCTCTTCGACCAGGTAGACCTTAAATCCGGAGCTAGCCAGATCCAATGACGCCTGCATGCCGCAGATTCCGCCACCGACGACCATGACCGCCCCGATCTTATGGGTGTTGGTGCGCTTTCCGTTGTCACTCATGTTCACACCTTGCCTCTACAGTAGCGACTTCCGCGTCAGCAACGGTCGCGGATCTGTGATATGCCGGCGCAGCCACTTCTTCACCGCTGGGTGACCATACGCCAGCCCCATGACCTCTGTCAGGTAGAGTATGGGCACGTTGTATTCCTTGCCTTCTTCGCGGGATATCTCTGTCTGCCTGCTGTCCAGATTGGACTGACACATGGGGCAGGTAGCCACGATGCATTCCGCGCCTGCTTCTTCGGCCATGTCCAGCAGCTTTCTGATGAGCGTCTTGGCGATCTCGGGCTGCGTCAGTATCAAGCTTCCACCGCAGCAGTCGGTCTTGTAGGACCATGGTCGGGCTTGTGCTCCCAGGCAGGTGAGGATCTCATCCATGGACATGGGGTTCTCAGGCCGCTTGCTGTCCGTTATCTTTGGAGGTCTGGCAGTAAGACAGCCATAGTAGCACACTGCATTTAGCTCTCTCATGGGCTTCTTCAGGAGCGAAACGATCTTCTTCTCGCCCACATCTTCCCACAGGAAATCGGCCACGGGCTTGATTCGTATCTTGCCGCTATAGCTCTCCACTCCGTCCAGCTTCTTGCCTGCCAGGAGTGCCTTTTCGGCCACCTTGAGTCTCTGATAGCAGGCTGCACAGGGCACCACCAGGTCCATTCCGGCCCGGTCTGCAATCGCCAGGTTCCTGGCAGCGAGGGCAACAGCCAGATCATCGTTCATCACGTGAGCCGAGGAGGCTCCACAGCAATTCCANNTCCCTGGCCGTGCCATCGAGTGAACACCCTGGATAAATCGAGGCGTCCATATCTATCCTTTCAACTCGGTTCTTCCGAAGATGTCTCTGATCTGCCCCAGCCCTCGTACCCGGTTCGGTATCAGCTTCACCTTGCCCTTCCTGAACATCTGCAGCCCCATGCCGGCGAGTTTCGAAAGGCTGGCCCAGGACTCGTTCCTGAAGAAGAAGTTGGTCGCCATCTCTGCTTCATAGACTCTGCCGTGCCTCCTAATGGAGCTCAAAAAAGCCTTGTGGAAGATGGGAACGCTCCGTTGGGAAGCCGGGACGCCCTCACGCTGCGCGATTTGCCTCAAGGTATCCATCACGTGAGCTACGTCAATACCGTTGGGGCATCTTGCCGTACAGGTCTCGCATGATGCACAAACCCAGATCGTGTTGCTCCTGAGCGCCTCGTCTTTCAAGCCCAGTTGAACACAGCGCATCATTCGGTGGGGCGGGATGTCCATCCAGGCATATAGAGGGCAGCCATTGGTACATTTTTCGCACTGGAAGCAGGCGGAAACGTTCAGGCCGCCTGACCGCTCAACCTCGTTGCGGAACGAGGGCTTGGGTACAACCTCCTGTGGCATCTGTGCTACAACCATGTTCGCACCTTCATATGTCCCACAGCCATATCTTCACCTTCTTAACATAAGGAACTGATTTGTCGAGCAGCCTGGCATGCAGAGAAAAAAAAGACGACTCCCTCTGGAGAGGACTAAACTCTCACAGCAAGTCGCCTTATCGTCCCACAACCGGCACAAAACAGCGCCGGAATGCTCACACTGTTCCAAGAGATTGTCCGCAACAAGCGTATTCTACCATGCACGAAACCCGTTTGTCCAAACAGGATTCCCGACAGGATTCCCGAGGCTAACAACCGTGGATGTGGTCGCCATGCCAACCTGCCTGGAAGTCCTGGCAAGAAACACCGAGGTGGAACAAACGGTGATGTTGCGGCGGAGCGCTATGATGGTAGGATGGAGGCAACAGTTGTCTGGTCGGTGCTCGAACCAGCGTGTCAGCAGGCGTGGCAACCGGGTTGAAATGTTGTCATACCACTTCTGCCTTCTGTTCTGCAGACGGGTCCCCTGTCTCTAGGCAGCCCCAACCTCCTCCCACAGCCGGCGCACTGTATGCTCAATTACGTCGTAGCTGAAGCCCCGACGTCTCAGAAACAAGCTCAACCCCCTTCGAAAATCCCCGAAGTCGGCACCACTCAACCTCCTGGCTCTCTTTGCTGCTGCCCGGTAGGCATTGGCTTCTTCATCCACGCCCTCCAGCACCTGAAGCACGACAGGTGCCGCGATGCCCTTGGTTCTCAATTCTCTGCCCAGCAGCGTCCCGCTGCGGGGACTAAATGATTCCCTGTTCTCTTTCCAGAAGCGTGCGAAGCCCAGATCGTCCAGGGAACCGCTGCGGCCCAGTTCCTGGAGCACCCTCTCTATGGTAGGGCTGTCGAATCCCCTCTGCCTTAGACGTGTTCTCACCTCAAACACGCTTCGGGGTCTGTAGGCGAGGTAGCGAGAGGCGGCGTCAAGACAGTGCTGATAGTCGGAGGCAGAGCTTGTCTTTCCCGCTCTCATTCAGAAACGTCAGCTTCTTCCTCAGGCGGCACAGTCATGGAGGGCAGTGTCGCCTTGGAACGGATCTGTTGCTCGATCTCTGCGGCGATCTCGGGATGCTGCTTCAAGTATGTCTTGGCGTTCTCCCGCCCTTGACCCAAACGGCTATCCCCAAAGGAGAAGAAGGCGCCGGTCTTCTTCAGTATGCCCATACTCGCACCGAGGTCAATCAGATCGCCTTCCTTGCTTATGCCACCTCGAAACATGATGTCGAATTCAGCCGTCCTGAAAGGCGGTGCCACCTTGTTCTTCACCACTTTGCCCCTGACTCGATTGCCGACTATCTCGGTGCCCACCTTGATCGAGTCTATCCGTCTGAGGTCAATCCTCACCGAACTGTAGAACTTCAATGCCCTGCCACCGGGGGTCACTTCCGGGTTGCCAAAGAACACGCCAACCTTCTCCCGAAGCTGGTTGATGAATATAGTCGCAGTGTGTGACTTGCTGATTGCGCCGGTCAGCTTGCGCAAGGCCTGGGACATCAGCCTGGCCTGGAGGCCTACCTGGGCATCGCCCATATCTCCTTCAATTTCGGCCCTGGGCACCAGAGCCGCTACGGTATCGATCACCACGACGTCGATGGCGCCACTCCTCACCAGTGACTCGGTGATCTCAAGCGCCTGTTCAGCCGTATCAGGCTGTGAAATCAGTAGATCGTCCACTTTCACTCCGCAACGAGCAGCATAGGTAGGGTCAAACGTGTGCTCAACGTCTATGTAGGCCGCCACACCACCACCAAGCTGGGCCTGAGACACAATATGGTAGGCC
>JAFNFZ010000195.1 GCA_017885485.1 Chloroflexota bacterium | reverse complement strand
AGTGTCAAAGCTTGACACTGAGTACACAAATACGGAAGAATTAGAGCTATGATTGTCAAAGGGCTCGAAGTTGGCATGAACATGTCCAACTGCTATGTCGTGGGTTCGGACAAGACCCACGATGGCATGATCGTTGACCCCGGAGCTGAAGCGGGAAGGATACTGAAGACTGCACAGGATCTCCGCCTGTCCGTCAGGCTCATCGTGGCCACTCATCTCCATGTCGACCATATTGGCGCGGTCGCTAAGGTCAAGGAGGCTACGGGAGCCGAGTTCGCCGTGCATGAATCCGCAGGGACCAGAAGGGGAGCAAGCACCGTCAACCAGATGATTGGCTCTATGCTGGGCGGCTCCTTTCGTGCCCCGCCTCAGCCTGACAGGCTGCTTCGCGAAGGCGACCTCGTCGAGATCGGCGAACTCCGCTTCAAGGTTCTCCACACCCCAGGCCACAGTCCGGAGGGTATGTGCCTCTACGGGCACGGCGTGCTGTTCTGCGGCGATACCCTGTTCNNGGCTTCGAGCGCAAGCACAACCCCTTCGTTCTCGGGCTGTACTAGCCCGCCTTTCTCGCATCAGCGCAGGCCTTTTCCTGACTGGCCGTCTCCGTCTCTTCACAAAAGATTAGCGCGGGGATTAATCCCCGCGCTAATAGCTTCATGCCATCCTCGCATCCTGCCTGAGATCACCGCCATGCTCAGGACAGGGAATTCCTGCAGCTTGGTCTAGAACAGCCCATCCCAGTTGATGATCACCGGAGCGAAAACCAGCGATATCACCGCCATGAGTTTGATCATGATGTTCAGTGAAGGCCCGGCCGTGTCCTTCATCGGATCGCCGACGGTGTCGCCAACGACTGCTGCCTTGTGCGCGTCGGAACCCTTACCGCCGTACTGTCCCGACTCGATGTACTTCTTGGCATTGTCCCAGGAACCACCGGCGTTGGCCATGGCCACGGCCAACAGGAAGCCGCTGGCAGTGGAGCCCATGAGGAAGCCGATCAGAGCGAATTTGCCCAGGATGAAACCGACAAGCAGGGGCACCGTTATGGCCATCATGGCTGGCAGGATCATCTGTCTCAGGGCTGCCTTGGTGCAGATGTCGACGCACTTCCCGTATTCCGGCTTGCCTGTGCCATCCATAATCCCCTTGATCTCCCGGAACTGCCGTCGCACTTCCTCTACGATCAACCCTGTGGTCTTGCCTACTGCCGTGAGCGCCAGAGCGCAGAAGATGGCTGGCAGCATGATGCCCAGGAATAGCCCGGCTATCATGGGAGCACTGAGGAGGCTCAGTTCCTCGATGAAGTCAGGGTCGAATGTGACCCCGCTGGTAACGTCGTCTACCAGGACGATTTGGGTTGCCACTGCGTATGAGAGCAGCAAAGCCAGAGCAGTGAGAGCTGCCGATCCAATGGCGAAACCTTTTCCAGTGGCCGCGGTGGTATTCCCCAGGGAATCGAGGGCGTCTGTCCTCTCCCTGATCTCCTTGGGCAGATCGGACATCTCCACTATCCCACCGGCATTGTCAGCTACGGGTCCGTAGGCATCGGTGGCCAGGGTGATCCCCAGTGTGGACAACATGCCGATGCCGGCGATAGCCACGCCGTAGAATCCGGCGAAATGGTCCGCCACCACCAGAGCCACCACCACGAAGATGAATGGAGGCATGATGCTCAGCAGTCCGTTGGCGAAACCGTTGACTATGTTCGCCCCGGCTCCTGATGTGGATGACTTGGAGATGGCCTTGGTGGGACCATAGGCAAAGGAGGTGAAGTAGTTCGTGCTCTCACCGATGAGCACTCCGGCCACGAGGCCGGCCAGAACGGCCCAGAAAGCATCCAGGTTCTCGGCCAGGAAGTACACGGCCAGGAAGGAGAAGATGGCCGTCAGGATTGACGCGCCAAACACGCCCCGCCGTAGTGCGCCCAGCAATGCCTCCATCTTCGGTGTCTCTCCCACTCTCACCATCAGAGCGCCAAGGATCGAGGCTACCAGGCCGCCCGCTGCCACCATCATGGGCAGCAGCCAGGCCTTTGCTTCATCTGCGGCAATGAAAGGAACGGCCACCATGCTCAGGGCCATAACCGCAATAATCGATTCTACATAGACTCGAATAGATCGGCTCCCATGCCAGCTACGTCTCCAACGTTGTCGCCCACAAAATCGGCGATCACTGCCGCATTGCGGGGGTCGTCCTCTGGGATGCCCTTCTCCACTTTGCCCACCAGGTCGGCACCGGTGTCGGCCGCCTTGGTGAAGATGCCACCGCCAACCCTGCTGAACAATGCTACCCCCGAAGCGCCAAATCCGTAGGCAGGGATGATTTCCAGGAAATCCGCATGGTTGTGGAAGGCGAAGTAGAGGATGGCCAGCCCAATGATGCCAACGCCGACGACGGTCATTCCCATGACTGCCCCGGCCCTGAAGGAGACCCTCAGGCCCTGATTGAGGCTCGTCTGGGCTGCAGCGGCCGTCCGGGCGTTTGACCTGATGGCCATGCTCATGCCGGCGTAACCAGTTCCCATGGAACAGATGGCGCCGAACATGAAGGAGAGACCCACCCGCCATCCCAGATCGGGGATGACTGACAGGATGATGGTGACGGCTATAACGAATACGGCCAGTATCTGGTACTCGCGCCGCAGGAAAGCCAGCGCACCTTCTTTGATAGCTGCCGAGATCTCCTTCATTCTCTCCGTGCCCTCGCTCTGCTTGAGCACGTAGAATACCGAGAAAAGGGCGAAGCCCAGTCCCAGTACTCCGGCTATCAGGGCTATGAACATGTAATCCATCAACAACCCTCCTTGACCAGACAAAAAATTAAGGGGGCTATTCGTGATTCCAGTCCCCTTGGTGCAGGTTCAAACATCGCCCGAAACACTGGACAACAAGTCTACTCAAAAGGGTTTTTGCCGGTCAAGTTTGAGGGGCATCCGCCCTCACGTTGTGAGCCTCGGCGTCGATGTTGTAGAATACGGCGTCACCCTGGGAGCACAACATGGACAGACCTCTTCTTGTTCTCTTCGATGGTCATGCTCTGGTGCACCGCGCCTTCCATGCCCTGCCCCCTCTTTCAGTCAGCAAGACGGGAGAGCCGACGGGGGCGGTGTATGGCTTCGTCCTTATGCTCCTCAAGGTGATCCAGGATTTCAAGCCTACCCACTGGGCTATCGCCTTCGACCGCCCTACCCCGACGTTCCGTCATCTCGAATTCGAGGAATACAAGGCACAGCGGCCCAAGGCACCTGACGAACTGATCAGGCAGTTTGGCAGGGTGCGGGAAGTGGTGGATGCCTTCAAAATGCCCGCCTTCGAGGTGGATGGCTATGAGGCTGATGACGTATTGGGTACTATATCCCGCCAGGCATCCGCTCAGGGGATGGATACCATCATCGTCACCGGTGACAATGACGAACTGCAGCTCGTTTCACCGAAAGTGAAGGTACTGCTCCCTCAGAGGGGCTTCGCAGAGTCGAACCTTTACGATGTTGCAGCGGTTCATGCCAAATACGGCGTTTCCCCGGGACAGGTCCCTGATCTCAAGGGGTTGAAAGGCGATCCCTCGGACAACATACCCGGCGTTCCCGGTGTGGGTGATAAGACTGCTGCCAGGCTCATCCAGCAGTTCGGTACTGTTGAACGTGTATATGAGCATATCGATGAGGTTGATCCGCCAAAACTGCGGGAAACGCTTCAGGCAGGGGAGACCCAGGCAAGACAGGGCAAGAAACTGGCCACCATCATCACTGAGGTGCCTGTCGAGTTCGAGCCTGCCCGCTGCACGGTGGGTGGCTACGATCGCAGCAGGCTGGTGCAGCTCTTTCGGGAGATGGAGTTCTTTCGAGTGCTGGACAGGTTGCCTGAACTGGGAGAAGCTCAGCCAGAAGAGGCAGTCGGCCTTCCGTCGGGCGATGTGGAATACGACCTGGTCAGCACGGCCGCTGCTCTTGGGCAGGCCGTGGGCGTGCTGGCCAAGAGCGCCTCATTCGTGATCCACCCTGTGGTGCAGCATATGGG
>JAFNFZ010000194.1 GCA_017885485.1 Chloroflexota bacterium | reverse complement strand
CCAATCAGGGCCGAGTATTAATGGTCCAGTGACCGGCGCACTGACAGGGACAATGTCTCAAAGCCTCAATGGCTGCGCTATCTTCTCAGGGGAGCCACTAGGTCCTTCTACTGTGGTAGGTGGGTGGAATGTTGGAAAGTTCAACTATAGCAGCGGCAATGGAACAATAACCGGTGTATTTGCCGGCGGTAGCTCGGGCGAAGCTTACATGTTTGCACTGCGAGAGTCTGCCACAGGATCGCATGCTGGCCGCGACTACTATGCCACGGCCACGGGGGGAACAACAGGTGATCCCAGCAACCCCACTGGTGTCTCCTACAGCGGTAGCCTGTATACCCTGACACCGGTGGGATACGAACCGCCCCCACCCCCCCCCCGGTCAGCACCATGGAGACCCTGGGGTTCAGTATTGGGGCGCCGAGTAGCGTTCAGGTAGGGAACTCACGGCCCTTCACTCTATCGCCCGACGACAAGTTGGTCCAGTTCACCAGACCAGACCTAGTCGTGGGCGGTAACGCCAGCGGCGTGTTCTACACGGTGGGTACGAATATCCAGGCGGTATCAGGTGATATTGACGGCAACATTGTCTCAGGCTCCAACATGGTGTACTTGACCTGGGATGGACTACCGGTGGGGACAGGGAAGGGTTACACCATCAGCACCTTCACCTTCGATGACGGATACGGCAACACTTTCACCGGGATTGCAGTGGGGGATAATGACTGGAGTTCATCGCCTTATCCCAGTGGTAGCGGGCGTGTGCTAAGCACCTCAGGAACAGGGACGTTCTACGGTAAGAGGTTAATCGGCACCTACTCTACCTTCAGTGATGGGGGAGGAACGGTAACCCTCCGCTGTTACTCAGGCTCAGAGATATCATCCCCGCAGGCTTTCAGCGGCACGGGCACGATCGGTGGGGGCGGCGGAGGCCTTCTCGGTACGAGTACTGGCCCAATGTCTTATGATGAATTCTTGCAGTTCAATGGGGCCAATGGCATTTTCCCCAAGGACTGCCTGGCCTCGTACCAATCAGGGCCGAGTATTAATGGTCCAGTGACCGGCGCACTGACAGGGACAATGTCTCAAAGCCTCAATGGCTGCGCTATCTTCTCAGGGGAGCCACTAGGTCCTTCTACTGTGGTAGGTGGGTGGAATGTTGGCAAGTTCAATTACAGCGGCAGCAATGGAACAATAAGTTTCGTATTTGCCGGTGACAGCTCGGGGGAAGCTTATGCGTTTGCCATCAGGGAAGCCACCACAGGATCGTATGCTGGCCGGGACTACTATGCAACAGCCACGGGGGGGACAACCGGTGACCCCAATAATCCCACCGGTGTCTCCTACAGCGGCAGCCTGTATACCCTGACAGAGGGAGCTACGCTGTCAACGGCAACTGGAACGGGCATAGCGGCATTTGCTGCGACTGCAGGCGTAATTGAGGACCTGACCGCTGTCTCTGAAAGCTCTATGCCTGATGAAGGCAAGCCAGACATTCAGTTCCCCCACGGTTTCTTCGAATTCGAGATAACCGGCCTGGCACTGGGCCAGTCTGTCACTCTCACCATCACACTTCCCACAGCCATTCCTACGACCGCGCAGTACTGGAAATACGGTTCGACGCCGAGCGATCCCAGTCCGCACTGGTATCAGATACCCATGGGAGACAATGATGGTGACAACGTGATCACCATCACCCTAACCGACGGTGGTCTGGGAGACGACGATCTGGCTGCCGATGGTACCATCATCGACCAGGGTGGCCCCGGCTGGCCCGGGCCCAGTGGCGGAGGAGGCGGCGGAGTGCCCGTCTTCCCCAGCATCTACATCGGTGTGGCGGCAGCGCTGGGGGCGGGGATACTGGCGTACCATTTGCGCAGGAGGCCGGCAGTTCATAACTAGAGCCATAGGCGGTAGAGGACCTTTGACAAGGGTGGACATCTTCGTCCACCCTTGTTCTGTTAGCTTCCTTTCGTGCTCGGGTTGCGATGCGGGCAGGAAGTGGCTACATTGAGGCATGCCTCACTGCTCGCAGGGTGTTGAGTCAGCACACGGAAGACGGAAATAACTGTTGGAAACCAGTAGCCTCCTCTCTAACTGGGCAATAGCGCTGGCCGCGGTGCTGGTGGTCTTCATCGGTTTGATCGCCGGCTACGGGGCTGTCGGCTATTTCGTTGCCGCGCGCAGGATCAAGCAGCCCTTTCTCCGCTTCCTGATCCGCTACACCGTTGTGTTCCTGCTCCTCATCGGCCTGGAGATAGGCGTCGCCGCTCTCTTTCCCTCTGTCCATAACACGCTGCGGGATGCCACAGCATCTTTCGTAGGCTGGATTCTGGGGCTCGCGGGGGTGAAACACTCGGTGGATGGCCCGCTCATAACGGTGAATGACCCTCTGCTCACCTTCGATGTCACAATGGCCTGCCTCGGCGGGGTGCTCTTCTGGGTCTACTCAGGGCTGGTCCTGGCCGAGTCCAACGTCACCCGCCGGCAGCGAGTTATCGGCCTTATTGTGGGGCTAGGCATACTAGTAGTCTTCAATCTGTTCCGGATCACCATCAGCATCTACCTGGAATGGCGCACCGGCGTCAACGTCCACAACTACTTCTACCTCTTCAACATGCTCTTCGTCCTGCTGCTCTGGGCAGCATGGGTCAGAACCATCAAGCCTGGAATAGCAGCACCTGTAGGAAAGGTATCGTAACGGAGAGCCATCCTGCAATGAGGTCAGGTCAGGAGACCTGACACCCACCAGGCATCCACTGCAACTTCAGCTCTGGGGCAAACCACGGTATACTCTAGTCCACAATGCACGGGAATCCAGCAGCGCCGAATACCAGGCCAGCGGGCATCGAACGCAACATCCGTGAGATACGGAGTCGCATCGCCAGGGCAGCCGACAAATGCGGCAGATCTCCCGCCGGGATCACCGTCATCGGGGTGACCAAGACAATGGACCCTCAGATCATTCGGCAGGCTTTCCAGGCAGGCATCAGGCACTTCGGCGAGAGCAGAATCCAGGAGGCGAAGGACAAGATCACCCAACTGTTGGCACTTCAACCGCGCCCTACCTGGCATCTGATAGGACATTTGCAGACCAACAAGGCCAGGATGGCCGCAGAGCTCTTCGACATCATTCACAGCGTCGATTCCATAAGGCTGGCAGAGGCCATCAGCCAATACGCTCAGCTCAACATGCCCATCCTCATCCAGGTCAATGTCTCCGGTGAAGCCAG
>JAFNFZ010000193.1 GCA_017885485.1 Chloroflexota bacterium | reverse complement strand
GCAGGGCAAGACCGAACTTCTGGAGGAGATCCGCCGCCTCTCCAGCCTGGCCGACATCTGTTACGTCCGCCAGAAGGAGCAACTGGGGTTGGGGCATGCCGTGCTCACGGCCAAGAACGTGGTGGGGCATGAGCCTTTCATCCTCTTCCTGCCGGATGACATCTTTGAGCACGGGGAACTGGTGCTCAAACAGATGCTCGGTATCCACGAACGCCATCAAGCCAGCGTCATTTCTGTAAGAGAGGTGGCTGAACACGAGGTGAGCCGGTACGGGATCATCAGGGCCAAAAAGGTGTCCGAGCGGGTCTATGAGGTGCAGGACCTTGTTGAAAAGCCGAAGGTGTCCGAGGCTCCTTCACGGCTGGCTATAATGGGCCGCTATGTCCTCAGGCCGGAGATCTTCGCTGCCATTGAAAGCACCCCGCCGGGCCGCAACGGTGAGATACAGATCACGGACGCCCTGAAACGGTTGGGCCAGAAACAGCCCATATATGCCTACCTGTCCTCTGGGGAGCTGTACGACGCCGGCACCCTGATGGGCTGGCTGAAGGCCAACGTGGCCCTTGGCCTGAAGGACCCCGCCATCGGGCCAGAGCTCAGGGCTTACCTCCGCGACCAGCTCCGAGACTAGGCTGCCGCGGGCAGCGTAGTGTCTCTGACATACCTTTGTATGCCCACTCCATGAATGTCCTTCCGTACCCCAATCCGCCTAGGGCGGATCACCCTGCTTCGCAAGCCTGGGGAATCTCGACGAAGCGCCTTTTGGTAGCAGCCTCCACCTTCAGATATGGAGCGGGTCTGCGTTGGCAGGTGGAGATGGGGAGCGATCGCGATTGGGACGACTAGCCGAAACTGGCCCAGCTTCGTGATGAAGTTGTGACCCGCTTAAGGCTATTTGAGAAGTGGCAGTGAGGTAGTCCTGCTAGAGTTGGGCTTAGCAAGAATCGTTGCCGGATCTGAGGAGTCAAGCTCAGGTTCTGCGTGACCTGTCTGACACAGCGATTGGAAGGACGAATCGAAGTGTGCCGGTCCAGTAAGCAGTTGGGATTCATGGCCGCACTGCTGGCCGTTTTTGTTTCCGTCGTGCCTCTACTGGCACCGGTGTCTGCAGATGGCAGCCCCGATGGCTGGGCTCCGCATGAGAGCGGCACCACATTGGCTCTCTATGGAGTCTGCGGAGGGTCCTCTTCTGAAGTGTTTGCCTGCGGCTACGGCGGGATTATCCTTCGCCACGACGGAAGCGGATGGAACCCGATGACCACTGGAGTAACCAGTCCGATCTATTCCCTGTCGTGTGCTTCGACAGACAGCGTCTTCGCGGTCGGAAACGCAGGCACCATCGTCAGCTATAACGGCACCTCCTGGAACCAGATGGTCAGCGGCACTTCGAATCACCTCAACGCCGTTTGGGCGGCTGCCCCTGACGATGTATTCGCTGTAGGCAACGTCGGCACCATCCTGCACTACGATGGCCTCTCCTGGAGCCCTCTGGCCAGCGGCACAACAAGCCATCTCAGAGGAATTTGGGCAGCCAGTCCTACGGACGTTTTCGCGGTGGGTAACGGCGGTACTATCCTCCACTATGACGGCATCTCCTGGACTCCGATGAGCTGTGGTGTCAGAGCCAAGCTGTATGGTGTCTGGGGTGCCGCTCCTGATGAAGTCCTTGCTGTTGGCGAAGGAGGTACCATCGTTCGCTACGACGGTGTCTCCTGGGTTGAGCTCAGCTGCGGCGTCGTAGACAGCCTGAATGGTATTTGGGGCACTTCGAAAAACGATATCTTCGTGGTCGGGGGAAACGGTTTGATTCTTCACTATGATGGCTCCTGGAGATTGATGAATAGTGGGACTTTGAACGTCCTCTACGGGGTCTGGGGGGCTTCCTCCCTCGATGTGCATGCCGTCGGTGCCGGTGGCACCATCCTTCATTACAATGACAGCCCGCCAGTCGTAACCACCGTCGCGCCCAACCGCGGTTGCCCGAGTGAAACACTCAGCGTGGTGATTACTGGCAGCAACCTTAGTGGGGCGACGGTGGTGGACTTTGGTGTGGGTGTGACGGTAACTGGCTTCACAGTGAACAGTGCTACGCAGATAACAGCCGACATCAGCATTGCTGCTGGGGCAACTCTTGGGGCCAGGGGTGTATCGGTGACCACTCCTGGTGGGACAGACGCCCTCAGTGGTGGATTCACGGTGCTGGCAGCGCCTCCGGTGCCTCCGGTGGTGACTGATGTAGTTCCGGGGTCTGGCGTCTGTGGGACGGGTCTGGTGGTGGTGATTACTGGCAGCAACCTTAGTGGGGCGACGGTGGTGGACTTTGGTGTGGGTGTGACGGTGACTGGATTTGAAGTAGACGGGAGTGGGACCCAGATAATGGCCAGCATCACTATTGATGCGAATGCTACGCCAGGCAGAAGAGATGTTCTTGTGGAGACGGCCGGAGGGTCAACGGTTCTTGATGGTGGCCTCGCGGTGCTCATCCGGTTTTCGTACATAACGGACGTGAGCCCCGGAAGCGGCATGATCGGAGACACGCTGGACGTTGTCATCAGCGGTGAGAACCTGGATGCTGTCACAGCGGTCGATTTTGGCGCCGGGATTGAAGTCAATAGCTTCGGAGTGACCAGCGCCAGCCAGATGACCGTCAGGATCATCATCAAGGCGGATGCAAAGGCAGGATACAGGGATGTCACCATTGTGACACCTTGGAGCAACTACAGCCACCTCGAAGGTTTTGCTGTCAGGGCGGTGCCGCCCGGCGTGGTGTCTATCAGCCAGACGGCTGGCCGGTTGGGTCAGGAGATCATGGTCACCATTGAGGGTACCAACCTTGTCGGAGTCACGCGGGTTAGCTTTGGTCCTGGCATAGAGGTCGAAGGTTTCGATATGTATCCGCCTTCTTCGGTCAGGGTGCGCATCAGAATAGCTCCGGATGCTGAAATAGGCACGAGAGACGTGTCCGTCACCACAGCCCCGGGTGGCACATACGTCTTCGAAAACGCCTTTGAGATCGAGGGCACTGAGACGTCCACACGCCTTTGGAGCCCGATCGGGGCTGCAGTCGGCGCAGTTCTGATAGCGATCAGCGTGATCATGCTGAGAAGACCCTGGAGAGCCAACGGCCATTAAGCTCAAGCTGTTCACCAACTAAGCACAGTCCGGCTTCAGTACCCCTTGCTCCCACTGCGCTCCTCCTCAGGCCATCATCAGAATGGCAGTCTGCCGTTTGCCTTCGCTGTGGCACCACACGATGCAGATGACCCATTCCTACACCCCGCGCCACTCCGATCCGGGCAGAGGTGGTTTCTGTGACAGGGCTTCCTCGCACACTGGCTCGCACATGACCGACTGGCTGAATTGTGGTCGCACCGCAACGGAGGGTTGGCAGGTGCTGGAAGTCGACGGCTCGCCCCGCCAGCGCTCTGTAGAACTTCGGGCCATACCCGTGGGACCGTGCCCTGGATTGCCTTTGCTTCCTGCCTGACTGCGATGTTTGGCTTGGCCTGCTGGCCGACATGCTCTGTGGGGAGTGGGAGACAGAGGTCTGGGTTGGGGCAAGGTGGCAACTGCAGGCTGAGACGTGGTACAAATACGGGGCAGGGCAGAACCGCGTCAAGGTTCACGACTCTGCTGAATAGGACTGAGGGACTGTGCCAAGGATTGCCATCAGCGGACTCAATACCTACTACGAGACCGCTGGAAATGGCTATCCCTTTGTTCTGGTGCATGGGGGTCACCTGGATTCCTCCAGTTGGCATGCCCAGGTGGCCTTCTTCTCAACAAGCCATAGGGTCGTAACCTACGATATTCAGGGTCATGGTCGGTCAGAGATCCCCGCGGATGGCTATTCCCTAGGCGATTGCGTTGGGGACCTTCGCCAGTTGCTCGACCATCTGGGAATAGAACAGGCCTTCCTGGCAGGACATTCCATGGGTGGCTATGTTGCCCTCAGTTTCGCTCTTGCCTATCCACAGTCAGTGCGAGCGCTGATTCTCGCTGGCACCAACTGCGGTCCGGTGGTGGAGAGATTGAGGATGTGGGGAGACCGGAGAGCCGCCAGGCTGGGGAATGGGACAACAGCCTCTGCCAGAAGATTCGTGAAGGCCCATCAGGCGAATGCGGCTAGACCTGATCTCACCAGAAGGCTTTCGGAAATCCGGACGCCGGTTCTCATCGTCGTGGGTGAACGGGACACAATCACTCCGCGTCACATCTCCGAACTGATGCTGAGAGAGATCCCGGACGCTCAGATGAGGGTAATCCCGGAATGCGGCCACAGGTGTCATGAGGATCAGCCTGATGCCTTCAACTCAATTGTGAGCGACTTCCTGTGTAGAGTGGAGGCTTGTCAGCTTCCGTAGCCTGCCCTTGGTGACCCGATCGGGCGGAAAGACTGGTGTCGAAATCTCGTCGCTCCACTGACGCCTCGTATAATCTCAGGCTGCTCCCCTCTTGCCAGGCTGAGGTTGGGGTGGGATACTCTCCCGAGTAGAGGCAGAGGAGGTCAACATGCCGGAGATGGCGGACTACAGCGGCCCGTTTGACCCCGAATTCAGTCATGACAAGCTGAACAAAGAGACGCTGTTGAGACTACTTAAGACATACAACGAATACATGCTCAGGATAGATGGTTTCTGGTATCTGAATGTCATGAGGAAATGGGGCAATGATGAGGCGTTTGATTGCGATGTCAAGGTGTGGGAGAAGGCTCAACTCTGGGAGATGAAGGCTATCAGCACCGAGCTGAATATCAAGGGNNGTCGCTACCGTGTTCAAGTACTTCCAGGTTTCTCCCTGGATGCACATCTACACCTCCGTGATGGACCTCAGGGGTCCGAACCACGGACTAATCACCATCACTCAATGCCCCACCCTCATCTCCCTGGAAAAGGAGGGGACGGGACGTGAGAGACTGATATGTCAGGAGTTGGAACCGAAGCTGATGGGTATTCAGGCGCATTTCTTCAACCCGAAGATAGAGGTCATTGGAGTGAAGCTCCCCCCCAGAACATCCTACAGCGATTGCTGCTGCCAGTGGGAATACAAACTGGACGAATGAGAGTACCCCATCACGCCAGCGCCTCCCAGAGCCTCGGGCTGTTCTAAGGTTGTCCTTGTCGTGGCCATCCTTTGAACGTTGCAGCACCCTGCGAGAATCAGGGAAGTCACTTGGGATCATTGCCCTCGGAGCTGGGACGTCAGGGCTTGAGTCTACCTAGCCTTGCTGTGGATCTTTCCTCATCTGCTCCTTGGCTTTGACCAGTTGGGTCAGCATCCAGTTCACCAGTGTTTGAAGCCCCACCTCTTCACCCAGTCTGGCCACGGCCCCGTTCAGGGAATCGATCTCTGTCCTCTTGCCGATCCTCATGTCCTGCAACATTGAGGCGTGGTGTGAATAGGTGTCCGGGATGAGCCGTTCGAAAAGGAGTTTCCGGTATTCCAGCGGCGAATTCCAGGCCAGGGCAACCCCCTTTCTCTGGGCAACGGCGAAGATTTCCTCAATGACGGAGGTCATGATCGCTCGGGTCTCAATGTGCTCGCTCAGTTCGCCGTAGGCAACTTCCAGCAGGGCTGAAAGAGGGTTGAGGCAGCAACTGTACAGCAGTTTGCCCCAGATGAATTTGTCTATCTCTCTGGTGGCCTCCGTGGGAATGCCGGCCTGACTGAAAGCATTGGCCGTCTCTTCAATACGTCTGTGGTCCACTCCGCCTGTGTGACTGCCCAGCATCACCTTGTCCGCGTACACGGTTACCTCAACTCTACCAGGCGCCACGGTCTCAACACCGAAGATGACCCTCCCTCCTACCGTTCGGCGCTCTCCTACTATCTGTGCGATGGTTTCCACGTTTCCCAAGCCGTTCTGGATGGACAGGACAAGGGTTTTTTCGAGGAGCAGGGGCAGGATCTGCCTGGCCGCCTGCTCGGTGTCATAAGATTTGGTGGTGATGAGGACGAGGTCTCGCTCCTCCCGCGGCGTTTCGGCGGCCACGGTGAATGTGCGCAGATTCGTGACCAGGTGTTCTCCCCAGATACCCTGGATCCAAAGGCCCTGATCGCTGATGGCAGCCATGTGACGGGCTCTGCCAATCAGGGACACCCGATGGCCCGCCCTCGCCAGGAAACCTCCGAANNTTGCATGCCGAATGAGTCAGAATATGATTGAACTTCGCTGGCCAGTCGATTGTCCGCAACTCAATCCTGCCCCCCCTTTCAGCCCCTGGCCAGCTTCTTTCTTCTGGCGTCTCTACCCGCGCAGACAAGTCGTTGGACTGAAGCATTCCGCGGGTACTTCTTCTGCTTCACTCCGCGCATGCCCGTCGGGGTGATTCCCTGTCTTCCCTGTGATCCCCCGGGATGAGGAGCTTTGATGGCCGTAGGGCCGTTGGGGATATAATATGTGGTGAGGTTGCCGATCAAATGGAACTGGCGACACTGGCGGGAGGTTGCTTCTGGTGTTTGGAGGCTGTCTTCGAACGGCTGGAGGGGGTAGTGCGTGTAGTCTCGGGCTATGCTGGAGGCCAGGTTCCCAATCCCACGTATGCCCAGGTCTCTACTGGAGCCACCGGGCATGCCGAGGTGGTCCAGGTTACTTTCGACCCTGAAGTAGTCTCCTTCTCTCAGTTGCTGGAGGTCTTCTTCAGTATCCACGATCCCACCACGCTGAATCAGCAGGGAGCGGATATCGGTACCCAGTATCGCTCGGCCATCTTCT
>JAFNFZ010000192.1:11744-12306 GCA_017885485.1 Chloroflexota bacterium | reverse complement strand
ATGGGATATCATATCTTCCTGATCAAAGAGAGCAACTTCAAGATCTGCACCGAGAAGGGAGTGTACGGCGCCACTGAAATCCACGACTCGCCCAAAGCAGACCAGACAAACGCAGAAATCATCTCCAGTTTTGCCGTAATCAAACCTAGCGACTTCGTCTTCTTTTATGTCAGGAACAGCGGCATTTATGGATTATGGAAGACTACCTCGCACCCCTTCTATGATTCGGAACCTGTTTGGCCAGACGAGATACGCCCTGTGAGGGTGTGCTTTGAACCAGTGATCAGAACATTCCGTAAGCCGATTGCTCAGGCTGACATTCTCGATTTGCGGGATAAGGGCAAACTGTGGACGTTTGACTTGGGAGCCATGATCAAGAAGTCCCATCATCCCATCACCACCAACGAAGGTAAGGAACTGATGCGTCTTCTACTCCGGAACAATCCTGTGTTCGTGGAGCCGGACATCATGAAGACTCCCTATGTCCCCCAAGGGAAAGAGCGTCTGCCCTTGAATCTTGAGACGGATAAGCGCGGTCGCCTGCGCTACGAGGGTCACCTCA
>JAFNFZ010000192.1:0-11726 GCA_017885485.1 Chloroflexota bacterium | reverse complement strand
CCCATGTAACCACAATAGACTCCGTCGACATCTTGCACAAATTCACCTGCATGGAACTGAAGACAGGCACTGTCCAGGAGGAGCATCTCAACCAGATAATCAAGTACGAAAACTGGCTCACGAGGAAACTCGCCGACGGAGATGCTGAGATGGTTCAGAGTGTACTGGTGGGGNNTTGGTTTCAGCGAAAAGGTGGTTGAGTATTGGCGGAAAAGGAAGACCATCGAGCAGAAAACAGTCAGACTCATCAAATACGTAGTCAACCCCCAGAAGACGGATTTGATCCTGGAAGAGACTACTGAGTAAGCCAAGATATGTGCAGCTCTAAGACGCCTAGCTGTGGAGTTGCAGAGGACTGTTTGTTGCCAGTCAGCCTGGGGAGGCCAATTCCTTCTGGCCTATATTTCAGGTGGGGCGAGTGGAGTGCTCCTGACGATATCTCTGCGGCTGACGTTATCNNGGTTTGAACAGGAGTACTTGGGCAATATACACTTGGGAGTCTCTTCTGAAGTAATCGCCAAACTCGAAGGCAGACCCTCAAGGAACCTGATATGGGTATGCCGCACTAGGGAAGAAGCCAAACAATTTATCCCAGAGTGTCTTGATGGTGAAGGGGAATGTATCGAAGCCATCCACATCCCATTTGGCTCACAGATACTTGCAGAAGACGGGGATGGAGGGATACTCATATTACTGCCTCTATCCAAGCGGTTGGAGTGAAACGAAGCTGTCTTTCTTTGGTACACGAGTGAAGGGTCTTCCTTGGTCAGGTAAGGCGTATTTGACACACACTTCAGTATACGGAGGTTGTTAGATGCATGATCTTGAAGCAATGACAGAGTTCTTGGATGATGGATTGGCAGAGCTTGAGATAGAGATTCCTGAGGATATTGACAAGAATAAGCTTGTTGGGACCTTCTGTACATACGTCGACAATGACTACTACGAATGGCTGAAGGACAACTTCCAATCCTTCTTTGAGCATGGCGATCCCGACTGGGATTGGATCAGGAAGACCGTTGCGAAAAGCCTGGGTAATTCTTGAGGAAGACTGCGCGGACATCCTCTGGTAGTCGGTTGGCGGGGCAGGAGAGGTGGTAGCAGCGGGGGCACCGCGTGCGGCGAACAAGCCACACGGCAACAACCAGAGCCAGCGTGGTGATCCCCAATAGCAGCCACTGATGGCTGATGACGAAGAAGGGCACGCAGTAGAAGAATAGCACTGCCCCGTAGAGGAGCCAGGTTGCTCCTTCCACCCTGCTCATGGGGCGGGGGTTGAAGCTTGGAATCTTGGGCAGGCCCCAGTTGGCATGACAGCGGAGGAAGAAACCCAGCTCCGCATAGTGCGGGCAGTGGCGGCAGAGCAGCAGTTGCTCTACGTAGCCAAAGAAGAGCAGCGCCAGGCCACCCCACACTCCCAGGCCAATCCAGAATCGGCCGATGACCATGCCCGCAAAGAAAGGGATGGCCCAGATTACAAAGAGCACGACGAAGCCCACCACGTCCCGCGGCGTGTGCACACAGAGAAGGCGACCCCGGATTTCACACCCTTCGCAGGTTTGGCGGGAACAGGCTGCCGCCGGCTTGGCCTGGGTCATGGCTGCCATTGAACCAGAAGAGGAGGATGAAAGCAACCCGGCGAAGCGTAGCCTCCCCACCCCTGGATTTCTGCCTGCGCAGGAATGACAACTGGAAAGCAAGGAGGAAGCCTGCGCGGCACGTGATGAGGGACACTACTCTTTGTCCAAGTCCTTGATGAGCTCGTCAACCGTGTCAAAGGCCTTCACTCGCCGGGCCTTGATGTCCTTGTCAGCCTCCCTCTCTCCCTCCTGCCACCTCTTGGTCCAGAAGTAGGCCTGGCTCTTGTCCACCAGCTTCTTCGGCTTCAGCACGGCTCTCTCGCCCATCACCTGAATCTCCACCAAGTCGCCTTCCTCGATGTCTAGAGCCTGATGTACGGAGGAAGGAATGGTAATCTGTCCATGCCTTGTGACCTTGCTGTATGCTGGCATTCCCACCACCTCCTACGGTCGCTCCAGCGTTTCGTCATGTCGCCCGATGTTGCGCAGGATGATTGTATCGCCTTCAACCTCGAATGTCATTCCCAGTGAACAGCCCACTGCTGCTTGACAAGCAGGCGTGGCTCGTGTAGAAAAGCCCCGTGCAGAACATGGGACGGGTTGGTGCTTTGCAGCAGGGTGGTGAGAGATGAGGAAGAGCGGATTTCGCGCCGCGCCAGGGAATCCAGGCTATCTGATGTACGAGGATACGGCCCGCTACGACGGGTGGCTGAAGCTGATCCTGGGAGTCGTGCTGCTGGCCACGTTCATCGCCGGGATCTGTCCTCCTCTGGCATGATACCGCCGGCGGTCTGTGGATGCTCGGGGTGACCGCGGTTGATGCCCTGATCTTCTATTTCGTGATGCCGAAGCGGTACCAGTTGTTCGACAACAGGGTGAGGATCGTCCTGGGCTGGCCATTCGGGATGGACATTCGTCTATCAGATATCAAGGAGGCCCGCCCGTCCTCGGGCTCGGACAATCTGGCCTTGCGGCGCATCAAGTTTGCCACATCCTCACGCACCGCTATGGAGATCGTCCGCAAGAACGGCTGGAGCGTGGTGATATCGCCTTCAGACAGGGAGGCTTTTCTGCAGCGGCTGAATGAGGCCCTCAAAGCCGCGCGGGGTTCAATCTAGCAGCGGTCCTCAGGACACCTGTTACAGGCCGCTAGTGACAGGAGCCATCCTGCAGCCCTGCGCCGTCGCCGCCACAGCAACCGGACCCGCCTCCAAATCCCTGGCCGCAGGCACGATCCCAGAGCGAACTCAGGCCCGTGTCACCACCGCTGGCTGCATAGACCGTGCCGCCGATAATCCCCAGCATTGCGGCGAGGGCCACCACGATAACCAGGATCTTCAACTTTCTGGACATTCTCTTGCCTCCATGGAACCAGTCTATGGTGCTGTCCCGGGGTAGTCAAACGAGTTTGTGCTCAGCCCCGAATGATTTGAGAGTGCCGAAATGGCGCGGTTCTTTCTGTCGGTTGCCCACCCATGTTGTGCTATGATATGCGCGGAGGTGTTCAGATGATCGGAGCTCTCATTCTGAAGCTGGCGCTGCGCGGCGCCATGAACGACCTGAACCAGCGGCGGAAGGACAAGATCGTGGCCAGTTATGCCGACGACGCCGTCATTACCTACCCCGGTAAGATGTCCGTCAGCGGCACGCGGAAGGGTAAGGCGGCCATTCAGGAGTTCTTCGACCGGTACTTCGATCAGTTCCCCGAGGAGCACTGCGTGGCCAGGGAGACCTACATCAAGAACATCCTGGCCCTAGGACTGAGCAACACCATCGCCATCCGGTTTGAGAAGAAGATCACCAATAAGGCGGGACTGGTCTTCGAGAACAGCGGCATCAGCGTGCTGAAGATCCAGGGGGGTAAGGTGGTGGAGATGCAGGACTTCTATTTCGACGTGGAGAGGCTGCACAAGATGTGGGGCGAATGACAGCCCTCGGAAGGAGATCCCCATGAGCGCCGTTTTCGATCCCGAGAAGCTGAAGCAGATTTGCCAGAGCAATCTCGCTCTTCCCCTGGAACAGAAGCTGGACGCGGTCATCGCCGACATTGATAAGGCCTACCCCAAACGGATACGCACCCGGAAGAGATGGGTCTTCTCCATCGCCGGCAGCGTCGCCGGCCAGTTGACCCTCCTCTACGGATCGCTCTCGGAATACCTGCTGATCGTGGGCTTCCCCGTAGGTACCGAGGGGTACTCCGGACGCTTCGCGCCCCGCATTTGGGACGTCATGCTGCAGGGAGAGATGACCACCTACACCCTGGGTCAGCTCACCCCAACACTGTACCTGCCCGGCGATATGGCCTTCCTGAAGAGTGGCACGGACAAGGGCGTGGCCATGAAGCCGAATACCTGGATGCTGGAGTATGCCCGGGGTTTCATCGCCCAGGCCATGCCCATGGGGATACTGGCCAATAGCCTGATCACCATGGACTTCCGTAGCGTGCGGCACCAGTTCATCGACTACACCAGGATATGCGTCAGGGAGATGCTCAGGGGTCACTTCGTCTGAGCGGCGAGACGTCCGGGGCGGATCGCAGCGCTGGTCGACCACCGCAGATTGACCTGACCAGCAGCGACATGCTAAAAGTAAGGGAGTGTAGGCAACACAATGGACAAGACCGCCATCGATCTCCCAAGGGACAAGGTTGCCGGGTTCTGTCGGCGGAATCACATCCGGCGGCTGTCACTTTTCGGCTCCGCTCTACGCGGTGAGCTGAGGCCGGACAGCGACATTGATTTCCTGGTCGAATTCGACCCGGACCATGTGCCGGGGCTAATCAAACTGGCTGGCATGGAACTTGAGTTGTCGGGACTTCTGGGCCGCAGGGTCGAACTAAGGACGGCGCAGGATCTGAGCCGATACTTCAGGGAAGACGTCTGTCGCTCAGCAAAGGTTGAGTATGCAGAAAGAAGTGGGGAGGTGGCTCAATGACCTTACAGCGGACTGTGAAGGCTTTTGTCTGGAAAGGGAACACGCATTATATCGCAGAGTGCATCGATATCGCTGTAGTGACCCAGGGCAAGACCCTGGACGAGACCCTGAAGAATCTCCAGGAAGCGGTAGCCCTTCACCTGGAGGGCGAGAACCTGGCAGAACTGGGCTTTGCCCCTGATCCCAACATACTGGTGACCATGGAGCTAGAGCCAGTCCATGCCTAGATTGAGGCCGCTCTCGGGAGACGAGGTCATCGCCATTCTGCTCACCTGCGGCTTTGCCATCCACTCCCAGAGAGGAAGTCACGTGAAGCTGAAGCGTGCAACCAAAGGCGTTGTTCAGACTCTGACTATACCAAAGCACAGGGAACTCGATCGCGGCACACTCCGCGCTATCTTTCGACAGGCCGTTAGGTTCGTTCCAGAGGATCAATTGCGCGACCACTTCTACTCAGATTGAGAGACCACGAATAGGCTGCTCTCAACTCTTAGCTAGACGTCCACCTTGATGCTGCCACCTTCAACTTTGACTTCGTAGGTCGGTGCCCTCTTGGCCCTGAACTTGAGGAAGACTATTCTCGGTCCGGTGACGCACTCCCCCGTGGTCACATCGAATACCGAGCCGTGCCTGGGGCATGTCACCAGCTTGCCTTCCAGTTTGCCTTTGGAAAGCTCGCCGTTCATGTGAGTGCATCTGCCTCCGATGGCATAGTGCTTGCCCTCGTAGTTGACCACCAGGACCTCTTTGCCCTGAACAGTGAACAGCTTCTTCTGCCCCGCCGGTATGTCATTTGCTTTGGCAACTTCAACAAAGCCCATTGATATTGCCTCCTTCCTCAACCTCTGAGCATCTCAACTACACGCCTCCACCGTGCCATGCGGCTCTCTGCACCTGAGTCAGCCCATGTAGATTGTATCACATGAGTGACTGCTCGGATCGCCAAGCCGCGGATGCCTAGTTACGCGTCCTGATCCTGTCCGCCGCGAAGAGGGCCGCGCCGATGGCTCCCACAAGCTGGGGGTCCTGGGGGAACCGAACGGATTCCACCCCCAGAGCCCGCTCCAGGCACTTGACCAGGCCGACGTTCTTGGCCATGCCGCCGGTGAACGCAATGTCCTTCTCCACTTCCAGTTCCCGCACGAGGCTGAGCATCTGCAGGGCGGTGATCTCGTTGATCCCGGCAGCAATGTCCGCCCGGTTCCTGCCTTCAAAGAGGAGGTGCCAGATTTCGATCTGGGTCATGATGCAGCAGGGCTTCTTCAGGATGGCAGGGTTCTTCGCCTCCAGCGACAGAGGGCCCAGTTCGGAGACGTCTATCCCCAGGCTTTCCGCCATTACCTCCAGCGCCCGTCCCGTCCCGGCAGCGCACTTGAAGTTCATCCGGAAGTCCGCCAGCATGCCGTTCTCGTCCACCCGCAGGGCCTTGCAGTCCTGCCCGCCACCATCAATGACCGTCCTCACCGAGGGCACCAGCCAGTGGGCCCCCCTACCGTGACAGGATATCTCACTGATATTGGCATCGGCGAAAGGCACGACGTTCCGCCCATAGCCGGTGCCGACGCAGTACCTAATATCGTCCCACTTCAGATCGAGCTTGAGCAGCAACGTCTCCATGGCATCAGTGGCCGACTGCGCCGCCTTCGCCCGGGAACGGACCATCTCCAATCCCAGGAGTGCTCCGTCCTTCATGACCGCGGCCTTGGTAGTCAGGGCGCCGATGTCGCAGCCGGCGACGATGACTCCGTCATGACTCCTGGCCAAGGTGCCTCTCCTCTGCCAGCAGAGCAGCCCCGTAAGCCGCCACCGCCTGAGCATCGATCCCACTGAGGTCGGCCAGCGACAGCCCCAGCTTGCATTCCAGGTTGCTGACCACCAGGCTGTTCCTGGTCACACCACCGACCATGACCACCTCCGGGATCAGATCCACCCTGCCCACCAGGCCGGCGATCTTGCCCGCCAGCGAAGCGGCCACCCCGGCAAAGACGTCCAGGCTGCCGTGGCCGTCGTTGATCAGCGAGATCACCTCGCTCTCCACAAATATGGGGCACTGGTTACTTATGTAAACTGGATGATCTGACTTGGCCGCCGCCGCATTTAGCTCACCCAGCGGCATTTCCAGCACATTGGCCATGACGTCCAGCAGCATTCCGGTGCCTGCGACGCATCTGTCGGTGACCGCAGATTCCTTGATTTCCCCGCTTTCGGTGATGTTGAAAGCCATGAAGCTGTGACCGCCGACATCGATGACCGTCCTGGCCCTGGCGTTGAGCTGTCGCACAGCCCTATGCAGGCACATGATCTCCGGGACGATGTCGTCAGCACAGCCCACCGCCCTGGCCCCCATGCCTGTAGCCAGGCAGGAGTCTATGCTTTCCCGGGACAGTCCCGCCCCGGCCAGGGCGGCTTCCATCACCCGGACCACCGCCTGATCGGGAAAACTCTTGTAGGGAAGCGTCTCGACCGCAACGATGCGGCTGTTCTCAACGATGACCGCTTTGGCGGTGATGATGCCCAGGTCACATCCAGCGTATGGCAGCGCCGCTACTCCTTCGTCCGCAGCAGTATTCTTCCTCCATCGAGCCAGGCCAGTGCAACCACCATATCACGGCTCACCAGACCCTGCAACCTTCCCTTCTTTGACAGGTTGAACCGAATGACAATATGATGTTCATGCATACAGCCCTGTACTGCTATGAAGAGAACAGCGTCATGGTCCCGCTGCCGGTTGCACGGTGCGCCGGGACCATCGATCGGTGAAAACCCCCTGTGAAACCACATCCGCCGTCGGGCGCCCTGATCAGGGCCACAGGGGCGATCGGTCGCTTCCTCTCTACCAACAGACCCTTCATAGTTGTCTGGCTGGCGCTGCTGATCAGCATGGCCGGCATAGGCATGGTCAGCCCATTGCTCCCCAAGTTCGCCGAGGACATGGGGGCTACCGGAATCTGGATAGCGCTGATCTTCTCGGGGTTTGCCTTCACCCAGGTGCCCCTCATGCCATTCGTGGGGAGGCTGTCCGACCGCTTCGGCAGGAAGCTCTTCCTCTGCCTCGGCCTGCTCATCTTCGCCATCGCTGCCGGCGGCTACTACTGGTCTCCGGGCTACCGGGAGATCTTCCTCTTCCGTCTGGTGGCCGGTGTTGGCGCTGCCATGGTCACTCCCACCGCCTACGCCTATGTCGGCGACCTGGCGCCCCGCGGCCAGGAGGGGAGATACATGGGGGTGTTCAATATCGCTCTGGTCGTCGGCTTCGGCTCGGGTCCGACGCTGGGAGGGCTGGTCTATGACGCTTTCGGGCTCTCTGCTACCTTCGCCAGCATGGGCATCCTCAGTGCGGTGGGCTTTCTGATGGTCCTGCTCCTGCTGCCGGGCAGCAAACCATCGCCCATGAGCCGACCATCTGGCCAGTCGGGCAGCCTCTTCGGATCCCTTATCAGAGATAACACCGTTCGGGGCATCATCACCTTCCAGGCTGTGGAGGGCCTGGTCTACGGGGCTGTGTACGCATTCCTGCCTATCTTCATGACCGATGTCAGGGGCACCAGTCTGGCCCAGGTGGGGCTGGTGCTGTCGGTCCGACAGCTACTGAACGGCCTGTTCGCTTACCCTTCCGGCTGGCTGGCCGACCGTCTGAACCGGGTTCTCCTGGTCACAGTGGGGCTGACCGTGCTGGCCACAGGCATCTTTTTCACCCCCCTGGTTGGGGGCTTTGTGGCCCTCCTGTCCCTCTTCACCTTTGTGGGAATGGCCGAGAGCATTGCCCTGCCGGCGGGCAACGCCATCACGGTGGACCGGGGCCGCGCTCTGGGGATGGGATCAGTCATGGGGGTGTTCATCATGGCCAACTCATCGGCCGTGGTCGCCGGATCAATGGGTGGAGCGCTGGTGGAGTCTTCTCTCGGGGTTAGCTGGGTCTTCTACTGCGCTGCCGCGGCATGCCTGGCGGGCATTCTGGCCTTCAATGTGTTCATGCGCCGGGGCCCCCCATCGGCAAACCAGCCCGGCCGCTCTTGACATGCCAGAATAGCTCCATTAGAATGCTTCTCAAGCCTGGAACAGGCACGCCAGAGGTCAATTCGCCGCTGACGTGGCCGGGCTGGTTTGGCAGCAGGTTCTCGAGCCTGCGGGACCGGGTGTCCTGCGGGCTATTTTGTTGCCCTCGTGGAGGTAGGAGAGGTGGCCAACGAAAAACGAGAACGAAGAAGCGCAACTTTCAAGGAATCCCTCGGAAGGCCGGATACTGCCGCCAAGATCTCCATTGTCGTCATCGCCCTGCTGATCGCCATGAAGGCAGCGGCCAGCGCTGTCACCGGCAGTATCGCCATCCGCGCCGACGCCATTCACAGCACCATCGATCTGGCCGGCGTGGTCGTTGGCTTTCTAGGCATCAGGGTCTCATCCCGCCCCCCCGATGCTGACCACTCCTTCGGCCATGGCAAGGCCCAGGACATCGCCAGTCTGGTCATAGCGGCGCTGATCTTCTTTGCCGCCGGCGCCATCGCCTACCAGGCCATCCAGAGACTCATCTCCGGCGGGCAGGTGGAGATGGTGACACTGGGCATCTACGTGACGGTCGCCGCCATAGTAGCCAACGCCATCGTCTCCTGGTATGCCTTCAAGGTGGCCAGATCCGCAGATTCCACAGCCCTGGAGGCCTCGGGGCGCGATATGTTCGCCGACGTGCTCAGCTCCATCGCTGTCCTGGTCGGTCTGGTTCTGGTCAGGCTGACCNNTGGTCACCTTGAGGAAATCTCTTGACGGTCTGATGGACATCCGGCTGCCCGCAGCCGAGGAGGACACCGTCCGGACATGCATCAGGGAACACATGGGGCAGTTGGTCGACTTCCATGAACTGCGTACCCGCAAATCCGGAGACCGCCGCCACATACACCTTCACCTGGTCATGCCCAAGAACGCCAGCGTGAACGAAGCGCACTCCATGTGCGATCACCTGGAGGAGGATATCCAGAGCAGGCTTCAGCGGGTCAACGTCGTCATTCACGTCGAGCCGTGCGACGTCGCCTGCGGGGACTGTTCCGCTTCGTGCTCCTGCCGCGATAACGACTCAAAGGGCTAGCGGCTCACCGGAGCAATCCCTGCACCACCTGACAGTGGCTGTCGGGTCCCCGACCCGACGTGTCTTATTTCGCACCCGCGCGAATCCACATATCAGCGTGGTGTCAGCTATCAGCCACCAGCCTCTATGTCATGCCGCACTTGATGCGGCATCCAGGGGTGGTGCACCGTCAAGTCCGCCTTTGGTGGATGAGCTATCACCTATCAGCCTAAGCCATCCGATTGGCCCGGAGGTGGTCAAGGATCTCCTGGTAGACGCGCTCGGGCTCCTCTTGAATCAGCCAGTGGCCGGCGTCCAATTCGACAAGCCGATAGGGGCCACCCATGTATGGTACCGTTCGTTCCACGCCCGCGCGTCCCACGGCGATATCCTGGTTCCCCCAGATGAGCAGCGTCGGGTGCGATACAGTACCGAACCTGTCCTTCCGATCTCTTTTATCCAGAAGGCGGGCGTTGGCCCTGTACCAGTTGAGGCCCGCTGTGATCGCCCCCGGAATGGAGAAAACCTTCAGGTAATCCTCCACCTGACTGGCCGGTATGGAGGACCAGGCAGCGCGCAACCCCGCAAAATCCTTGCCGACGAGCATTTCCTCAGCCTGCCCCTTCACCATGAACAGGCCAATGTACTGGCTGCGCTGCTGCTGGTCAGGGTCATCAGCGATGGCCGCCGTAAACGCATCCACATGCGGCACCGACATGGCCGTCCAGCTTTGAACGCGGTCCGGATGCGAGCGTATCACCTCCCACCCCACTATGGAACCCCAGTCATGCCCAATGAGGTGGAAACGCTCAAATCCCACGGCATCAGCCAGGGCGATGACGTCTGAGGCCAGTTGATCATAAGTGTAGGCCTCCACCCTGTCCGGACGCGCTCCGGGACTGTAGCCCCGTTGGTCCGGCGCAAAACAGCGATAGCCTTCGTCGGCCAACCGCATCATAGGGTCGGCCCACATGGTCGAAGTCTCGGGAAAGCCGTGCAGCAGAATGACCGGCTCGCCCGATGCATTCTCCAGCCCGCAGAGTTTGCCCCTAAAACTCATTCCGTTGGCCGCGATTTCTCTGATCACACAATCACCCACTCTACGTTTCCTCCCCCAACGCAGTGATACGCCCGGAGTTAACAGCCACCGCGTCCTTCTTCCCAATCACTCTGGCCGCGGTTTGCCTTCCCCCATCAGTTCTTCGATCAGGTCAACCACTGCTGACAGCGACCCCTCGAAATCGGGCTCCGGAATCTCAGTTGGTGCGTTGGCATGGGCACTGCGGCTCAGTTCAGTATCCGCTTCACCCGCGTCGGTCACCAGATATGTCTTCATTCCGATGTGGGCCACCACCATATCGTTCACCTCATCATTGCCCACCATCAAACACGCCTCTGGCCCTTCATCTATCGTCCTGCAGATCTCCTGATAGTACTCCAGCCTTGGCTTGCAGTAGCTGGTGTTCTCGATATGGGTTATCAGATCGAACCGCAGGTCCCCGATGCCCGCCCACGACAGCCGTGCCATCTGGGCGGTCAAAGGCCAAATGGGATTGGAGGCGATCACCAGCTTGACCTTCTTCTCGGTCAAGCGCAGGAATACGTCACGCACTTCCGGAGACACAGTGACCATGGAACGGAGCTGATCATATTCCGTATCGTAGAATCTGGTGAAGCGGGCCCAGATCTCGTCCCTCAGCTCCTCATGGTCCGCGCAGAAAGTCTCCAGAAAGCGCTCCGCATTGGACTTCTCACCGTTATTGCGCAGCAGCGACTGGGTGCCTTGGAGAAGCTTGTTTATGAACACATTGCCCGGCATAATGTCGGTGAACATTGCCGAGATTCCGGGAACGTAGCGCTCAAAGAACTCGCGTTCGCTGTAGTGGATCAGCGTGTTGTCCAGGTCAAAAAGCACCGCTCTCAGCATCATACCTCAACAGACCGGACATTCATTCGCTTCATCTTGGCTTCGGAACGCCCCACCCCACCTGGTTGTTCTCGCCCATACTGAACCCATTCTACCGCCGTGATCACCCCGCAGCAAACGACTCGGAATGTGAACGATTGACTTGACCCCCCTTGTGATAAGAAGATGAAGGTCTGGAACCATGAACAGGCCATACCTCGCCATCTCCGTTTCCATTATCGCGGTT
>JAFNFZ010000191.1 GCA_017885485.1 Chloroflexota bacterium | reverse complement strand
ATACGCGTGCCATCTGGAGACTATGCGGTCATTTTGGGGCCTCAGCCGGTTGGTGAACTTATGAACCATTTGATTATTCCCTCCTGCACCACCGGTGCTTTTTACTCCTTAGAATCATGCTTTCTTGGCAAACTCGGTAAGCAGGTCGCATCGGACATGTTAACGATAATTGACAAGGGCAATGCCCGGGGACTGGCTGGCTCAAAAGGCATTACGTGCGAAGGATTGCCAACCGGGGAGACTGTCCTGATAAAGGCAGGAGTGCTGAGCGGGCTGTTGAGTGAATGGTATGAATACCAGANNTTCAACATTCTGCCCAGCGCATCGGCGACCAATATAGTATTTCAGTCACCTTCAAGCACCGATCTTGACAGCCTGATAAGGAAGGTGAAGAAGGGAATAATGGTAGGGAGGTTGTGGTACACCTATCCTGTCAATGGCCTGAGGGCCGGGGACTTCACCGGCACGCTCACTGCTGATTCCTATTTCATCGAAGATGGCAAGATTAAGGCACCCATAAAGGTCAACACACTGAGAATAAACGATAATATCGCGAATATCCTCATGGGGATTCGGGGCATGACGGGTGATACCAGGCCAACCTTGCTCTGGGCTGCCGATGAGATAGTCTATGCTCCGGTAGGCCTTATGGTGGACAGGGTCCATTTTGAGCAGATAGCCGAGTTCATGGACCAGGCGTACTGATGGGTGGCTGTTGTTGTCGCGACCTGAATCATAGAGACGAGGTGGCGGGTATTACCTGGGGCGGCGCGAATACTGGGTTATGCCTATGAAACCCACGACCAAGCCCGACACCGAACACGCGTAGGCCACGAAGTTCAGGGGCAGTGTGCTGGTCAGTATGCCAATGACCATGAGGAATGGCAGTGCGACGCCGATAATGAGCAGCGCAAAGGCGATCATTATTAATCTCAGGGGATTGTCCATTTAGCTTTCCTGCTTGTACAGCCAGCACTGCACGAAATGGCCAGGGGCCGGCTGGAACTCAGGTGGCTCCTCCGCATCGCATATCCCCTTAATGATGTGCGGACAGCGGGGGTGGAATCTGCAGCCTTTGGGAGGGTCAATGAGGCTGGGAGGTTCTCCAGGCGGGATATCCCTAAATCGGCCGGCGTTCTCAGGGTCGGGGTCAGGTATGGCGGTGAGGAGCGCCTGTGTGTAAGGGTGGAGTGGGTTGCGGACCACTTCTCTGACATCTGTCTTTTCGACCATCTTGGCGGCATACATGACAAATACACATTCCGAGAAGTAACGCACTGAAGAAAGGTCGTGGGTGATGTACATCACGCTGAGGTTATGCGTGTGCTGGATGTTTCGCATTAGCTCGAGGATTTCCACCCGCACTGAGGCGTCCAGCATGGATACGGGCTCATCGGCCACGATTAGCCTGGGGTGAAGAATCATAGCTCTGGCGATTACCAGTCGCTGCTGCTGGCCCCCTGAGAGCATGTGAGGGAATTTGTTAAGGAAGTCGTCAACCGGAATCAGCCTCACTTCATCCATGACTCCCCGGATCCGTTGCTCATGCTCGTCCTCGTTGACCTTGTTAATGGCCAGCGGTTCCTTAAGGATGCGGTTCGCCGTCATGAACGGAGCAAGTGCTCCATAGGGGTCTTGCTGGACAAATCCGACCTGGGATCGCAGCCAGGCCAGGTCTTCTGCCTTCTGTCCATCTACTCTCCTACCAGCGAACGTAATCTCGCCCGCTGTAGGCCGCGCCAATCCCAGGATGGTTCGCAGCAGTGTGGTTTTCCCTGAACCACTCTCTCCCACGATAGTGATGGCCTCACCGCGCTTCAATTGGAAGGTTACCCCGTCCACTGCACGGACGAATCCCGCGCGCAGAAAGCCCCAGCGTTTGAGCTCGAACCAGGTGTGCAGATCGTTCACCGACAACAGAATACTATCTTGCATGTCCTTAATCTCGCTCATGCAACCAGCACTTCACCGATGTATTTCCGCGGATGAAGAGAGGTGGTTCTTCCTGGCAGCGCTCGAATCGGTCAAGGCAGCGAGGAGCAAACCGACAGCCTTCGGGGGGGTTCAGCAGACTGGGTGGCTGGCCGGGGATGAACTCCGGTTTTTTGTGGATGCGAAGCGTAGGGACGCTTGCCATAAGTTTCCGGGCGTAAGGATGGAGAGGCTCGCGGTAAAACGGGTCGGCTCTGCTGTGTTCTACTATCTGCCCGGCATACATGCAGACCACCTCATCGGCGAGCTCGCTGGAGGTAGCAATGTCGTGTGTGATGAGTATGAAACTGAGATTCAGCTCCTTCTTGATTTTCTTGAGGGCGTTCATGATATTGGCTTGAGTCAGGACATCCAGTGCTGAAGTCGGTTCATCAAGTATCGCCAGGATTGGACTGGCGACCAGGGCCATGGCGATAATGGCCCGCTGGCGCATCCCACCCGACAACTCGAACGCATAGCGGTCCAAAAAAGCTGCCGGGATGCCCACGATGCCGAACACTTCTCTTGCTCTCTCCACAGCCTCTTGTTTGGTGGCGCGGTGGTCAAGCAGCAGGGGTTCTGCCACCTGCTGTCCCACCTTGAGGACGGGGTTGAGGGAGTTCATGGCTGCCTGGGAGACCATTGACATCTTCACCCACCGCACGTCGCGCCGGAAACGCTCCTCGTCGAATGTCATCACGTCGGTGCCGTCGAGGAAGACCCGGCCCGTGTAGGTTTCGACGTTGCGCGGAAGGAGCCTCAAGATTGCCCTGGCCAGCGAGGTCTTGCCGCAGCCGGATTCACCGATGATAGCCAGAGACCGGCCATGGTCAAGACTAAAGCTCACGTTATCTACGGCCCGCACGATACCATTTGATGCCCGGAAGTGGAGACAGACATCCTCTACCTTCAGAAGAGGACCGTTATCCGGCGTCAAAGAAAGGCCATCATCAGGTGGTGTCCATGTCTGTGATTTTACGTTTCTTGTCACACCGTTCTCAGTCTGGGGTTGAAGACGCGATCCAGCGAGTAACCGATTAGTGAAAAGCCTACGCCCAGCACCATAAGGAGTATTGCCGGCTCAAGGAACCAGTAGTACAGTCCCTTATACAACGCACCTTGAGCATAGGCATCGTTCAGGACCTTGCCCCAGGTAGGCAAAACAGGGTCTCCCAGCCCCAGCACCGCCAGCGTGGCCTCCAGGAAAACAAAAGTCGGTACAATGAGAACGAACTGCGGGAGAAGCGTCGGCGCTATCCTGGGTATGAGGTAGCGGAAGATGATGCGGAAATTTCCTGCCCCATAAGCCTGGGCGGCCTCGATGTAGGGCGCTTCCTTGGCCTGCAGGAACATCGCCCGGTTGGTCAACATGGTTGAACCGAATATGCTCAAGGCAATCACGAGCCCCAGCATGGTCCAGATGCTACGGGAGTAGAAGTGGCCGACCAGAATCAAGACCGGCAGCAGCGGGATAATGAGGTTAACCTGGGTAATCCACTGAAATACTGTGTCCACCTTGCCCCCCAGCCAGGCACCAATGGCCGCCAGGATAAAAGTGAGCACCCCGGTCCCGACCGCGGCAAGCAGGCCGAACATAAGAGCAATCGGCGCTCCCCACAGAAGCGGGACCATGAGGTCGCGGCCGCGGTAGTCGGTGCCCGCCATGCCATAAACTTGGCCGTACACCACCAGCCTGGAATCCAGCGTGGCCGTTTGAGGAACTTCGACCGTCAAGATAAGCTGATAATTCCCCTCAAGAGCCTTGCCATGGTTCTGCGGGTTGGCGAGCAACGCCACCTGGGGCGCCGCTCCCGACAACCGCACACGCAGATCCAGGTCTTGAGCGATGTAATACGTATCGGAGGCTTTCACCGGGCGGCTCTCCTGGAGAACAACCGTACGTCCGTCGGGAGTGAGCCAGGACGCTGTCATGTTCACCGAACTCCCTGCACTGGTCAGCTGGGTATACAGCCTTAGATCAGTCGGGAAGCGGTTGAACGTGTATTTGAACGGAAGCGTGATATCCACCTGCTTCATTCCGTTGTCTAATGTCTGTTCGGTCTTCGTCCCTGCGCCAGCCACCGAATCAACGATGATGGTGCTCGGAAGCTTGTCGCTGGTGAACAGGTTGAACCAGGCTGGAGCAGCGTTCTTGGGGTTGGTTGCAGTCACACTCGGCCCCCCAATCCATAAGGCAGTGGCCTGGCTGTAAGGAATGGCAATCACGGCATAGATGGAGACGCCGACAAAAATGGCGATGACGACTATGCCGGCCACCAGCGAAGGGTAGCGCCTCAGGTTCCTTAGCCCCATTGACCAGTTTCTCATGAATTTCGTTACCTCCTTCCGCTGGCGCCGATGCGTACGCGCGGGTCAGCCACTGCGTACACGAAGTCCAGCGCAAACACCGTCACCGCCAGCAGGTAGCCGAATATCACGATAACCCCGATCAGGACGGGGGTGTCGTTGAACTGGATGGCCTGGTAGAAGACGCGCCCCACGCCCGGCCACTGGAATACCGTCTCCAGAACGATCTGCCCCATCCACATGGTGATAAGCACCAGCAAAAAGTTGGTGATAATGGGAGGGAGAGTGGGCCGGAGGACATAGCGCATGTCAACTTCTTGCGAAGAAAGCCCTTTGGCCTTTGCCAGCTCCACGTAATCTTCACTCGAGTAGATAAGGAAGAAGGTACGCCACGCGTAGATATTGGCGAAGAACGTGCTCGTCACCACGGCAATGACAGGAAGGAGCATGTGCTTGGCTACGCTCAAACCATAGCCCATGGTCGTGGCCGGTACCGGGGCATCCACCAGACCTCCCCAGGGCAAGAGCTTAAGCACAGCCGCAAAGATAAGTATCAGGAAAAGGCCGTAGAACCAGCCGGGCGCCGATGAGCTGGGTGCCAGTGCGATGGTCGCTTTGTCCAGAAAGCTTCCGTACCGCCGCGACAGGAATAGTGCTATAAACAGGGTGAGAAAGAACAGCAGCAGGTTCGCCGTCCCAAACAGGACCAGCGTATAGGGCAGCCGCTCCAGCAATATCAACCTTACCGTCCGCGACCCGGCATCGCTCACCATGTGCTCCGCCCACCCCAATTGCAGCGTCATGGCATTCGAGAGGTACTGGAAGCTCCGTTTCGGAAAGAACGGCTGGTCCAGGCCCAGCACGTGAATTTGGTTCTGCACCATTGCGTCCACCAGAGCCTTGAGCTGGTCGGGCGGCATATGCTTGTTGGCCGGGTTCAAGCCCACTGAGACGGCGATCTCCTCCTCGATTTGGGCGATTCGCATTTTGTCAAGCGCGCCGCCCATGTTGGCGATCATGACAGTGACATAGACACCGACGATTACAGCCAGGAACAGGAATATTGCCCTGGTTGCCCCATATCTTGCCAGTCTGAGGATAGTGCCCCGCATGGGTTACGCTTACCTCCCTCCGAAACTAAAACTGGTCAATTCCGGTTCTCCTCTGGAGTTTGGTCAGCCTATTCTCGTTACCAGCCCGGTAGTCTGGTGGGTAACGACGAGAGAGGAGAGAACCTAACGAATTCGCCTGCTGTATTTTCAACAGCCTAAGCTGGCAACGGTCGGATTTCTGCGAAGTGTTGACCATATCACAATTAACAATTAGCGTTTGCACGCTGTCAAGTTTTTCGCCGCACTCTCAACTTCGGCGCGGCCTTGAACGAGGATGATAGCAAGGCTCAGCGAATAAGTCAAATCCAAGTACAAGTCCATGATTCGCCATCTCAAAGCTTGCCCTGAGCCGCGTCGAAGAACAAAGGGGAGCCGGGGGGAGTCATAAATCCTATACTGACCCCCGACTTCTGACTACCAACCACTAACTACTGTCCTCTGTATGCTGATGGCTAGCAGCCTGTGAATACCAACGGATAACCCGCTGCCGGCAACTCGCCGGCAGCGGGTTATCCGTTGCCTTAGACGGCTAACTGGTCACTCTATTAAGTTGCGGGCGCAATCGGCACGCCATCTGCATCGTGGAACTGGATGGTCGACGCCCACAGATACGCGCCGGCAATGCCACCGGCTACGTCAGAACAGACGGCTACGGTCGCTCGCACTGGCTGGAATGCAGCCAGGTCCATCAGCCACAGGCGGGCGGAGTCCTTCATCGATAGTGGTAGCGCTTGCTGAAACAATTGAGTCCGCTGAGCTATGGTGGTGAAGTCGTTGTTCCAGAGTTTTGTTGACACGTCGAGGAACTCGGCGGTCGGCGTGTATGCCTGCCAGAGCGGACCTTGGACGCCCCACAGCGGAGTGTAGAAGGCGCCGAAGTTCGAGCCTTCATCCACTGAGATAGATGTTGCTCCCCAACCCCCGGTGTAGACATTCCACAGACCCAGGACCGGATCACTCTTTTTCCAGATGACGCTCGCTTCGCTGCTGCTCGCCGAATACTGGGCGGTTGCGGTGAAGCCCATGTCATTTAGTTGGGTCACAAAGTACTCCCCAAATTGCTTTCGGTTAGGATCATCGGCTCTGATGAGAACGAGGACAGCTACGGGGCTGCCGTTGTATATATACTTACCGTCTGTGCCGCGGGTCACGCCGGGGATGGCTAACATGGCTGTTTGGACTGCAGTTTTAGCCTTGTTGAGGTCGTAGCCATATTGGCTTTCGATCTGCGCAATCTCGGCTGCAAACTTCACTACATCTGAGCTGGCTTTGCCGATGCAGGTGTATCTGACAAAGCCCAGGCCACCCAGGACGTCGTTGACCAAGTACTCGCGGTTAACAGCCCAGTTCATAGCCTCCCGGATTGCCGGAACCGCAAATGGGTTTAGTCTCCCGTCCTTGAAGAAGGGGCTGGTCGCATTGGCCGACGGATTGAAGGTGAACTCGTCGAACGAACCTGCGGTTGCATAGGAAGTCAGGTTGGGGTCATTATCAACGGTTGCTTTCAGATCCTTGTCGGCCATGGGGGTCGCGTAGACATCGAGGTCGTTGTTCACCAGCCTGGTAACACCTGCTGACCAGGACACTTCCTTAGACATGACTATTTCGTCCACCCAGCCGCCGGTGTTTGCGGGAAGCGGTCCGGTCGGCACAGGGGTCATGTATTTGAAGAAAAAGTTGCCGGGCATGTTATAGCCGGTGAACTTCTTCAGGTCCACTACCTTACCCGAAGTGTTAACTGTGTTCACGTAGTATGGCCCTGTGCCCACCCAGAAGTGGTGGTACGTGTTGTAGAAGGTCTGCACGTTCTGGTACCGGGTTAGTGCCTCTGCTCCTGTTATGTACTGACCCAGAGTGGTCTCATAGGGGATGTACTGGTAGTTCTCG
>JAFNFZ010000190.1:2619-4582 GCA_017885485.1 Chloroflexota bacterium | reverse complement strand
AGAAGATGGTTACAGAGTTGGTTCATCTAGGTTTCAGTAACATGGCGGCGATGAACAAAGTCATGGCGGTTATCTCGCCCAACTCGGCGCCCGCCAAGCGCCTTGTCCATGAATGCAAAAGCAAGGGGTATGTGATCGACGTGACCAATGGACGAAAGACGAAGGCCGTCCTTGTTATGGAAAGCGGCCACATCATACTGGCTGCAATCACCCCTGAGACCATAGCGGGCAGGGTGGTGACCACACGTAGGTCTGAATCAGGTGATTGCTGCGATGACGGGTGTTGCGCGGAGTAAACAGGTGCCTTTGCTTGTGGTTCTATCTGGGCCTTCCGGGGCTGGTAAGGACGCTGTTCTCAGCAGAATGAGGGAGTCAGGTTATCCGTTTCACTATGTGACCACAGTGACCACGCGTCCCAGGCGTGCCGCGGAAACCGAGGGGAGAGACTACTGGTTCCTGACAGAGGCTGAGTTTCAAAGGATGCTGCGGAGTGGGGAACTGCTGGAATCGGCGCAGGTCTATGGATATTGGTATGGAGTCCCCAGGCAGCAGGTCAAGCAGGCCTTGGATGAGGGAAAGGACGTGATGCTCAAGTTAGACGTTCAAGGGGCGGCTGCCGTCAGGAAGCTTGTCCCTGCTGCGGTGCTCATATTTCTTGCTCCCCCCGGCATGGACGAGCATGAACAGCGTCTGCGGCAGAGACAGACGGAGTCTGACGCCGAAGTAAGCGTGCGTCTGGGAAGGGCGAGCGAGGAAATGAGAAGCTTGCCCCTGTTCGACTACGTGGTGCTTAATCGTCAAGGTGAGCTTGATGCGGCTGTGTCTGACATCAACGCTATTGTAACAGCCGAGAAGCACCGGGTTACCCCTCGGATAATGGAACTGGAGTGAACGGCGTGTACCAGAGAAGCGTGCTTCACAATGGCCTGACGGTTGTCACTGCTGCCATGGCACATGTGCAATCTGTGGCCATCGGTGTGTTCATTGGTGTCGGCTCCCGGTACGAAAGCGCGGAAGAGGCGGGCACCTCTCACTTCATCGAACACATGTGTTTCAAGGGCACTAGTCGGCGGCCCACGTCCAGAGAGATATCCGAGGCTATCGAAGGAGTCGGCGGCATACTTAACGGGGCCACAGACAAAGAGCTGACGATCTACTGGTGCAAGGTCGCCAGACCGCACTTGTCGTTGGCCACCGATGTGCTGGCCGACATGCTTTCCCACTCCAAATTCGATTCTGAGGATCTGGAGAAGGAAAGACAGGTGATCATCGAAGAGATCAACATGTGCTATGACTCGCCTCAGCACCGGGCGGATCTGCTCATTGATGAGGTCATGTGGCCGAATCAACCCTTGGGCAGGGATGTTGCTGGAACCAAGACGACAGTCGGCAGGCTAACCCGCGGGGACATGGTCTCCTACTGTGATGCCCAATACCTGGCCAATAACACTGTAGTCAGCGTTGCTGGAGAGGTCACTCATCAAGAGGTGGTGGGGAGTCTGGAAGAGGCCTTTGGGCACTGGAGGAGTGATACGAAGCAGCCGTTGTATGCAGCGGACCCGCAGAGGCAGCCAAACCTGCGGGTTGAACGGCGTGACACTGAGCAGGCTCACCTTTGCCTGGCTGTGCCAGGCTTGTCTATCGGCCATCCGGACCGCTTCGTCTTGGACCTGCTGAACACCGTCCTCGGTGAGGGTATGAGTAGCCGTCTGTTTCTGGAGATCAGGGAGAACAAAGGGCTGGCCTATGCCATCAACAGCTATGCTAACCACTTCCATGATGCCGGTCAGTGGACCATCTATGCAGGCATTGATCCCGGACACCTTTCAGCCTGTGTAGAGGCAATTATTGGAGAACTCGATCGACTGAAGGGCGGAATCCCTGAGGACGAACTGAAGAAGGCGAAGGAGTTCTGCAAAGGGCGGCTGATGCTTCGCATGGAGGATACACGCAGTGTGGTGGG
>JAFNFZ010000190.1:0-2535 GCA_017885485.1 Chloroflexota bacterium | reverse complement strand
TGATGGGTTCTCGGCGAAATGGCGACATCCTAATGGTGGAGCTGAGGGGATTCGAACCCCTGACCTCCTCCGTGCAAGGGAGGCGCTCTCCCAACTAAGCTACAGCCCCATGCTTGCCGCTAGGGCGAAGCGGCAACACACTGACGCTCCTTGTCCGAAGCGCGTTCTTTGGATTGTAGCATTACCTGCATCATGGGTCAACGAGATTACCAAGAGCGCGTTCATCCACCCAGAGGGGCATTTGTATCCCTGACGACCCAACCAGGTCTGTGAGCAATAGGCCTGTGATATACTTAGCTTGGCATTCCTCAGGAGTGAAATAGCTGTGAATGGCCAGGATGACATGAGGGGAAGGGTAGATGAACTGCGCACACTCATCAACTACCACAGTCACCGCTACTACGTGCTCGACAGCCCTGAGATAAGTGATGCCGAATACGATGGCTTGATGCGCCAACTGGAACAGATAGAAACTGAGCATCCAGAGCTCATCACGCACGATTCGCCGACTCAGCGCATAGGCGCGGCTCCGGTGGAGGCATTCGGAGTGGTGGAGCATCGTCTGCCCCTGCTGAGTCTGGCCAATGCTTTTTCCAGTGGAGAGTTGCTGGCGTGGTACAAGAGGCTCTTGAATCTCACAGGAGGCCAAACCCCGGAGTTCGTCTGTGAGATCAAGATGGATGGGCTGGCCATAGCTTTGACATATGTGGATGGGAGACTGGTTACTGGAGCCACCCGGGGCGATGGCTACCGTGGCGAGGATGTGACACAGAATCTGAGGACCATCAAGAGCATCCCTCTCTCTGTCCCANNGTGCGCCAGCTTGATCCCCGCATCACCGCCCGGCGCCCGCTCGATATCTATGTCTATGCACTGGGCTATGCCGAGGGAAAGAGCGTGCCTGATACCCACTGGGAGCGGATGGAGTACCTGAAGTCCCTGGGGTTCAAGGTCAACCCCAGCAACAGGCTGTGTAAGAACATTGGCGAGGTGGAGGGCTACCATCGAGAGTGGGAGGAGAAGAGGGAAAGCCTGCCCTACGATGCCGATGGTATTGTGGCCAAGGTCAACTCCATAGAGATGCAGGACAGGCTTGGTTTCGTGGCTCATGAGCCGAGGTGGGCCGTGGCCTACAAATTCCGGGCCATTCAGGCTACTACCATCTTGAAGGACATCGGCATCAATGTGGGCAGGACCGGAAGCTTGAATCCCTATGCCATTCTCGAGCCGGTCTTTGTGGGAGGGGTGACCATAAAGCAGGCAGCTTTACATAATGAGGATGACATAAGGCGCAAGGACATCCGCATTGGAGATAAGGTGATCGTTCAACGCGCCGGAGAGGTCATCCCGGAGGTTGTGGGGCCGGTGGTCAGCAAGCGTACCGGCAACGAGATGATGTTCTCCATGCCATCGCGTTGCCCGGCCTGCGGCGCCGAGGTGATCAAGACTGAGGCGATGCACCGCTGCACTAATGCAGCTTGTCCTGCGCAGGCGCTCGAGAAGCTGAAGCACTTTGTCAGCCGCGGAGCCATGGATATCGATGGCGTCGGAGAGAGGCTCTGCGCCGCACTCTTCGAGGGGGGACTGGTACACGATGCCGGAGATCTCTACCATCTCACACGCGAACAGATGCTGGAGCGATTGGAGCGGATGGCTGACAAGAGCGTCTCCAATGTGCTTGCCTCAATCGAAAAGAGCAAGCAACGACCCCTGGCACGGGTCATATTCGCGCTGGGTATGCTCCACGTGGGCGGAGAGACCGCAGACCTTCTGGCTTCCAGGTTCTCCAGCCTGGACAGCCTCGCCAACGCCAGTCAGGAGGAACTCCTCAGTATCCCCTCCATCGGCCCGAAGATAGCTGAGAGCATTGCGGCGTTCTTTAGGCAGGAAGGGAACCAGAACATCATTCGAAAACTGAAAAAGGCGGGCGTCAGGTTGAGTGAGGCAGAATCGCCGAAGCGCGGTGACACGCCGCTCGCCGGCCAGGAGTTTGTCCTTACTGGCAGGCTGGAGTCTCTCACCCGTCAGGACGCAGAGGCTCGGGTAAAACAGCTGGGGGGCGTGGCAGGGTCGAGTGTCACCAGGAAAACAACCTACGTTGTCGCCGGTGCCGATCCCGGTTCCAAGCTGGACAGGGCCAGAACCCTGGGTATCACGGTGCTCTCCGAAGATGAGTTTCTCAAGTTGATGGGCAAGGAGACTCAAGCGTAGGATTGGGGCTATGAGAGTCATCATCGGTTTGGGCAACCCGGGGAGAGACTATGCCCACAATCGCCATAATGTCGGGTTTCGCTGCATCAATTATCTGGCGAAGAGGGATCACATCTCCCTCGGGCACCGTAACTGCCAGGCGCAGCATGGCATGGGTCGAATAGAAGGCACGGAGGTGGTCCTGGCCAAACCGAGAACCTTCATGAACCTGAGCGGCAGGGCAGCAAAACTGCTGATGCAGAGATTCAAAGCTGCACCTGCTGATGTGGTGGTGATTCACGACGATCTTGACTTGCCTCTTGGCAGAATCCGGCTCTATTCCGA
>JAFNFZ010000189.1:1676-6558 GCA_017885485.1 Chloroflexota bacterium | reverse complement strand
CATAGCCCATATCAGCATCCTTCACTGAGGCTTCAAGGAGGCCACCGTCGATCCCGCTAAGGCCCACGGCCTGCCCTCCCGAGGCTTCGATGGCCGCCACAAGCTCCTTGTTCACCAGACCGGCCAGTATGGCAATCACCACCCTGAGGGTCTCGGCATCGGTGACCCTCAGACCCTTGACGAACTTGGTGGGGATATTGAGACGCTTGAGCCAGTCGGTGACCACATTGGCGCCACCGTGGACGACAACGGGCTGCATACCCCTCTTCTGGATCTCCACCAGGTCATTCAGAGTGGTATCATGGCTGCCGAGAGTGCTGCCTCCAAGCTTGATGACAATAGCCTTGGCCAAGGGCGGCTCAGCCTCCCAACCCCTCGTTCATAGTGGACAAGAATAACAGAAGTGTAAACCAATATCAATCGTAGTTGCTGAGGTGGACACACAGAAGACCGCATCGGAGCACCTATCCTGTGAGACATGGCAGAGGTGACAGGCCATGCCTAACCTGACGACCTGGGGAGGAGCGGGGGTGGAGGCTGGAAGGGGAGACAGACTGCCTCAGGTGGCATAGGCGCTGTTGATAACCACATACTGCTCTGACAGGTCGCAGCCCCAGGCGATGGCCTGGCCCCTGCCAAGATTGAGCCGCACGGCAATATGAACCTCATCGCTGCTGAGCAGTCGTCTGGCCTCCTCATGACTGAAGGCTACGGGAGAACCTGCCTTCAGGAGGCAGAGTTCGCCCAGGTGGAGGTCAATCCTTGACTGGTCGACCTCGGCTCCACTCCGACCCACGGCAGCCACTATCCTCCCCCAGTTGGGGTCTGCCCCGTGCACTGCGGCCTTGACCAGTGGGGAATTGACTACGGTCCGGGCCGCTAGCCGCGCATCATTCCTGGTGGCGGCGCCAGCAACCTCGACCTCAATCAACCGGGTGGCGCCCTCGCCGTCCCGGGCAATACATTTGGCCAGATGGATGCAGACCTGTCGGAGAGCACCCTCAAAGAGCCTGGCATCGGGTGTGCCGGCTTTCAGCGGCTGGTTGCCGGCCAATCCATTGGCCAGCAGCAGAACCATATCATTGGTGCTGGTATCACCATCAACAGCAATCATATTGAAGGAATCACCCACCGCCCTGCGCAGGCCGGCCCGGGCGAAGCCAGCATCCAGGGCGGCGTCCGTAGCGATAAAACACAGCAGGGTAGCCATATTGGGGTAGATCATGCCGGCTCCCTTGGCGACACCGCCGACGGTGACTGTTCTGCCGCCAATCTCGACACTCAGGGCTATTTCCTTGGGAAAGGTGTCGGTGGTCATCATTGCCTTTGTCAGCTTGTGTCCTCCGTCGCGGGCAAGGCTGATCTGCAGGATCCCCCGCCTGATGCGATCCATGGGCAGAGGAACCCCGATTACGCCGGTGCTGGCCACCAGGACTTCCTCCGGCGGCACTCCGACTTTCCGGGCAGCCAGGGCGGCCATCTCCTGAGCATCGGCCAGCCCCTGCTCTCCGGTACAGGCATTGGCGCAGCCGGCATTGATCACGACGGCACGGGCACTTCTGCGGGCTATTCTCTCCTGACAGAGGAGCACCGGAGCCGCCTTAACCTTGTTGGAAGTGAATACTCCTGCCGCCACGCAAGGGGATTCAGAGCAGAGAATGCCCAGGTCCAGCAGATCTTCACCCCTGGTCTTCATGCCGGCGTAGACACCACCAGCCATGAACCCAGCAGGGGAAGTGACCGTACCACCGGGGATGGCGCTAAATTCGGAGGACATCGAACTGCAGGAATTATAGGGCAGCGGTTCTCCCCTGTCCAACTCGCTACGTATGGTTTGCCTTTGTATCGGAGCTGAGGCCGGGTGGTATAATGCCTCCACAGACGTTTGCCTGCTGGCGCGCTAGAGATGCCTTACGAGTGCGCCCGATGTCCCGCCGAACGCCGCCGTATGATTGTTGCTGCTGCAAGGAGTCCCGATGGCACTGCCACATGAGATTGGTTGCTGTGCCGCCTATTGCGGGACGTGTCGTGAACTGGCAGCAAGCAAGTGTCCTGGATGCAAGGCAGGCTACGACACAGGTCAAAGAGATCTCGCCAAAGCCAGATGCAAAATGAAAGTCTGCTGCATCAAGAGACTGGGGACTGCACTCACCTGTGCCGATTGTCCTGACTATCTTCACTGTGACACAATCCAGGGTTTCTATAGCAAAGAAGGTTACAAGTACAAGAAGTACCATGAATCGGCTGAGTTCATAAGAAGCCGTGGACACGCATCCTTTCTGCAAATCGCGAGGCAATGGAAGGGGCCCTATGGCAGACTGCCTTGATCGAGGGCTGCAAGCCAGGATTCAAATGGTGAGGGCACTTCGTAGAAGGATGCAGTTGATATTGGCCTCCGGGTCATCTGGTGATGTGAATGTTGTTGTCACAGCCAGACGACATAGCCAGAGCCCACGTCTTTCACCCATAGGCAATCTTGACTGAGCACGAGTTGCCGCCATGAGAACAAGTCTCTGTTCAAGCAACTCTCAACTCCGCATGATCGTTTTCTTGCCAGACTACTGATGTGCAAATCAGCCCGGACAATACCACAAGGTGTGGCCCAGCAGTAGACCATGAGGGGAGGATCAGGGGGTGATGGTGCGGTCTAGGCTTTCTTTGGTTTTCTATTGGGCGGATGCCAGAGGCCGCTGAATTGACCTCGCTTCGCCTTCTCCTTCTGTTGAGAATAGTATTTGTGAGTGACCGGGTTGTGCACTCTCTTGACCATGCCACCACCTCCTAATACTGTCCGTACGAGTACCTATGTGCGGCATTCGTCCTGGACAATATCACAACAGCGCGGAGCAAGTCAACTGGACTGCGTGAAGGGTTGAGTTAACTCGCGGTTGGTATCGTGCTATCATATCGCCAAATGGAAAACCTGCCCGATTTCATATCGACTTCGCCTCTTGGCCTAATATTGGCAATTCTGGTCGTAGTAGGTGGCCTATGGGCCTTGTGGGACAAAACGATTGGCAGGGTGCTTGTGGCTCTTAGATTGTGGCCAAGTATGGAAAGGTGGACTGCCATTGGCCGCCCATCTAGACCTGACGAGCGTAATAGGAGCGCACCTGAGTTGGATGCTAATCTCCCTATCCGTTATCCTGGGCAACGATGGTGTCAAATGAGAAACATGGAACAAGGTGACTACTACCAAGTCGATATGCAACGTGAACGAATAATAAGCAGGATACGTTTGGTTTGTAGAGAAGGACGATATCCTGAGCAATATCGCATTGAGATTGCAGGAGACAGTGATATTGATACCTTCAAACTAGTTGAAGATAACTGTACGGGGCCAATAGACTATCGGTTTGACAGACCTCTTAAGTTCAGAGTAGTGAAAGTCACCATTGTCGAACCACGAGTCTTTGCTGACAATTCAGGGCCATCTTGGTGCGTCTACGAATTGAAGTTCACTGAGCCACGCATATTAGGCAAGCTACTAAGCCACACGATAGCGGCCAAATCTCGATGAGGAACCAAGAATGATCAAACAACCCATAGTTAGCTTAACCGCGTGAAGTTCTACAGGGTGCTGGCCCGGTGAGGAAAGAAGAAATCACATACTTCACCTGACAGGGGTCTTCGGACCGGTCAGAAAGGATACACTAGGTGTCGCAAAGATGCCTTTTCTTACGATTCCACTACTTCTCAAACCCTCGACACCCAGTCACTTCTCCCCACTGTTTGAAATCTGTATTTCAAGCAACGAAAAGTAAGCTAATTCCTTATCAAAGGTGGCAAGAAGAGCAAAGAAGAAGCGAGTGCGCCTTGAAGTGAGGCTACCTCTGAGACCTTCATTCTGAGGACATCAAGGGTTATGTTTGTTGCGTGTGACAAAACATCCGCTGGCAGGCCCAGTACCCAACGGCGGTTTACGGCGTTATAATGCGGGAACAAACAGCAGTCGCCGCACGCCTGTTGGATGTGGCAAAGGGAGGCAAGATGCAGGAGCAGAGGGCAGCGTACGTAGACCTCTCGAGTGGCCAAATCACCAAGAGGCCCATTCCAGAAAGGGTGCGCCGCATGTATCTGGGAGGACGGGGAATTGACGTATATCTCCTGTACAATCACGCCCCACCAGGCTGTGATCCGCTGGGACCAGAGAACGTATTGACAGTGAGCGCCGGACTGGTGGGAGGGACACTGGCTCCGTCCAGCGGGCGATGCCACATCGGGGCGAAGTCTCCTTTGACCGGTCTGATCGGCAGCAGCAACCTGGGCGGCTTCTTCGCCCCCGAACTGAGGTTTGCCGGCTTCGACCATCTTGTCATCAAAGGGAAGGCCGACCATCCCGTATACCTATGGATAGACAATGGTGAGATCGAGATACGAGATGCCTCTCATCTCTGGGGGAAGGACACCTTCGAGACACCAGCCACTATCCGCAAAGACCATGGTGACGAAGACATCAAGGTGCTCAGCATCGGGCTGGCGGGGGAGAACCTGGTCAGATTTGCCAGCGTCCTGAGTGGACTGAAGAACGCCGCCGGCCGCAGCGGCATGGGCTGCGTGATGGGATCGAAGAAGCTCAAGGCCATTGCCGCCAGGGGCACTCAAGACCTGGCCATTGCGTATACACAGGAGGCTCTGGACTACCTTGAACACCTGATGGCGCTTATGCGCGAGAACCAGATTTTCGCCGAACTCTCCAAATCGGGGACGCCAATGTTTCAAATGATGATGGACCTCATAGGGAAGGTGAGAAACAGAAACTTCCAGCGCAACCAGGTCCCTGACGGGCAGAGCCTCTACGCCGAGAACCTGGCCAAGTTCTCCACGGGGATGGCGGCCTGCTTCGGCTGTCCGGTCCACTGCCGCCACAGATACCAGGTGC
>JAFNFZ010000189.1:1455-1595 GCA_017885485.1 Chloroflexota bacterium | reverse complement strand
CTGCCGCAGAATGGAAGGGGTCCTCGCGGGCAACTACCTGCTCAACAAGTATGGCATCGACTCACTGGAGTTCGGCAGCATGCTGTCCTGGGCCATCGAGCTCTACGAGAAGGGGATTATCAATGAGGAGACAACGGGCG
>JAFNFZ010000189.1:0-1389 GCA_017885485.1 Chloroflexota bacterium | reverse complement strand
AGCAGAGGAGCAGATCATCTGAGAAGCCGTCCGGGCTCAGATGCCCACATGCTGCCACCGGAGGTGAGGGAGAGACTATTCGGCTTCGCCGTGCCCGAAATGACCGCCTACGAAGGCAGCGGCAAGCTGATCCGGTGGCATGAGCTGATTTACGCCGTCTCAGACGCTCTGGGAGTGTGCAAGTTCCAGGCCCTGTTCATGAGCCCGGCTACCATCGGGTACGCTGAGTATGCCACGCTGATCCGCCATATCACAGGTCTGGAGTTCTCAGCAGCGGAGTTGATGGAAGTGGGCGAGAGAATCTGCACCATGGAGAGGATGTTCAACAATCGGGAAGGGGCGTCCAGAAAAGACGATATGCTGCCCGAGCGCTACTTCTCGGAGCCGACGCCTCTTGGCCCGGAGGGCATGAGAGACAAGGTCATCGAGAGGGACAAATTCGAGCTACTGCTCGACGAATACTACGAGGCGCATGGATGGGATAGCAAGGGAGTGCCCACGGCACAAACACTGGCGAGGCTGGGACTGGATGGGGAGCCATCGCACCTGATCTAGGTGTGTCCATGGTTGGAGATGAGGAGGCAGCAGTGATAAAGAGAATCATCGTCGTCGAACCCTCGAAGTGCACGGGGTGCAGACTGTGTGAAGTCGTGTGCTCAGCAGCAAAACACGGTGCGGTGAATCCCGCCAGAGCCAGAATCGCGGTGGTGAAGTGGGAATCGGTGTGCCTGGAGACCCCCATGCTGTGTCAGCAGTGTGAGTCAGCACCCTGCGTGGCGATATGCCCGGTGAAAGCCTTGACCATGGATGACAGGCTGGCAAGGGTGAATCTGAGCTATGAGAAGTGCATCGGCTGCCGGTTCTGCGTGGCGGTCTGTCCCTTTGGAGCCATGGGGGTGGATGCCACGGACAGGAAGGTGATTAAGTGCGACCTCTGCGACGGCGAGCCGAGGTGCGTCAAGTTCTGTGAGACAAAGGCTCTGCAATATGTCGACGCCAGTCTGGCTAACCGAACGAAGATGAGAGCGGCGGCAGAGAAGCTGTCCTCCCTGATGGAAAGGTTTGCGGCCTAAGAGAGGAACTCGGACATCTGGATCCCCCATCAAGTGCGGGATGACATGATGGGGGGCGTGCGGGATGACATGTGGCTGGTGAATGGCTCAGAGGTTCGCGGGTTGAGGCGATAGGCCTCGTCCAGCAACTGAATGGGATGCAGGGCCTTGATGCCAGTACCGGTTTCTATCTGCAAGCGACAGGCGGCGCACCCTGAGGCCACCCTATCGGCACGAGCCGTCCTGATCTCAGCAAAGAGCCTGCCGCCAATATCCATGGCCATTTGAGAGTAGGGCTTCTTGTAGCCGTGGTATCCGCCCATGCCACAGCAGGCAG
>JAFNFZ010000188.1:494-4287 GCA_017885485.1 Chloroflexota bacterium | reverse complement strand
TACTCCGCACCCCGGTTCTCCTCCCCGATCAGACAATCCTTGGGTACCCTCACGTTCTCGAAGAACTCCTGGTTCAGCCTGAAGCCAGCCATGGTCCAGATGGGCTTCACAGTGATGCCAGGGCTCTTGGCGTCAACGAGGAAAATGGAGATCCCCTGATATTTCTTGGCTGCCTTGGGGTCGGTTCTCACTGCCAGCCAGAAGTAATCACAGCTATGTCCCATGGAGGTGAAGGTCTTCTGGCCGTTGATGACGTAGCAGTCGCCATCTCTCACCGCCGTCGTCTTCAGGGATAACAAATCCGTCCCCGCTTCAGGCTCGGTATAGCCTATTCCAATGGTAAGGTCCCCTCTCAGTATTGGCGGCAGGAACCTCTTCCTCTGCTCTTCAGTACCTACCTTCATTATGGTGGGCCCTACTGTCATCAACGCCAGCATGGGAATAGGAATGTGGTAGTAGCCGAGTGCCAGGTCGAAGAAGATATACTGTTCCATGGCCGAGAGCCCATGACCACCGTACTCCTTCGGCCAGCCTATGCCCATCCAGCCGTCACTGCCAAGCTGCTTTATGAACTGCCTGCACAGCGGTCCGTCTCCCTCAGGCAGAACATCTATCTCCTGTTCAAGCTCAAGGGTCACTTTGCCTTCAAAGTAGTGTTTGATCTTCCTTTCGAAGTCCTGCTGCTCAGGCGTCAGTTCAAATTCCATCGCTTCAGTTCCGTCTCCAGAGAGAGGTTAAGCCCCGTCTTTCAAGCATGTCAAGTCAATCCAGACACCAATGTCAGGATTAAAGGGACAGAAAAGGGATGTGGCCATATGGAGTCCACATGGCCACATCTAAGGATGCGCACTGCAATGACAAAGGCTAGAGCCCGACGATGCAGACGCTCACCACCGGCGCGTACGGCTCATTGCCCATGTTGTGGGCCAGCGCCATCTTGGGATCCTTCAGTTGGCGCTTCCCGGCTCTGCCCTGGAACTGCAGCCACGGCTCGTACAACATCCTGATCCCGGAAGCGCCGATGGGATGGCCGAAGCACTTCAGCCCACCATCGGGCTGCACCGGCAACGACCCCGTGAGCTCGAAGGTTCCAGCTTCAATATCTTCCTTCACTTTCCCCCTGGGACTGAACTGCAGGTCTTCCATAGTGACGGCCTCGGTGATGGAGAAGCAGTCATGCACCTCCGCCATGCTGATTTCCTTCCGTGGATCGGTGATGCCGGCCTCTTTGTAGGCCGCTATGCCCGCTCTATGGGCCTCCTCAACATGGGTATAGTCGTAGGTCGTCAGCAGTCGTCCCGTGGTGGGACTGGCCGATATCTGCAGTGCCTTCACATACACAGGCTTGTTAGGGAACTTCTTGACCATGTCCGCCCTGACAATGACAGCCGCAGCGCCACCGTCAGACACGCCACAGCAGTCAAAAAGGCCCAGAGGCCACGCGATTATGGGAGCGGCCAGCACCTGCTCCAGGGTTATCTCTCTCCGCAGGTGGGCCTTGGGGTTCATGGCTCCGTTCTTGTGACTCTTCACCGAGATCTTCCCCAGCATCTTCTTGCCTTCTTCCGGGCTCAGGCCATACCGGTGGAAGTATCTAGTTGCCATCATGGCAAACACACCCGGCATACTCGACTGGTAGTGGGTGTTGGTGCGGTTCTCCATACCGGGCAGCCCCCCCACACCCTCGTCCTTCAGTTTCTCGTAGCCGATAGCCAGACAGATATCATAGATGCCGGCCGCCACGGCGTACGAGGCACCTCGCACAGCCTCATGGCCGGAGCCACAGGCATTCTCCACCCTGGTGACCGGTACGTACTGCAGCCGCAGAGCCTCGCTCACTGTTCGGCCTCCGGTGCCGCTGAAAAGGGTTCCGCCCCACACAGCCTGAATATCCTTCAATTCTACGCCGGCATCGGTCAATGCCTCATTCACCGAATCAACAATGAGGTCGGTGGGGCCTTTGTCCCACAGCTCACCGAACTTGGTGCAACCCATGCCTACGATGGCAACTTTGTCCTTAATGCTCCCTGGCATCGTCATCGCCTCCTTCTACCTTACTGGTCGAGCCTTCCAGAAATAGTTGGTGAGGCCCCGGTCATACTGCATCTTTCTGAACGTCATTTCAACAGGCATGCCAACCTCGACCTTTGCAGGATCGCGATCAGTCAAATCGAAGAACGCCCGCCCCCCACCTTCGAACTCGATCAGCACCACAGAAGCCGGTGGATCGATCACCGCAGCAAGGTTATCCTGAGTGTAGCTGAAGACCTTTGCCTTTCTTCTCACGAAGTTGTAGTCATCAAAGTCATCCTGGGCCAGGCACTGAGCACAGATCCGAATCGGCCCCGTTGTGGCAGCGCCATTGTCGTACTGCGGCGTGCCGCATCGTCTGCACTTGATGCCCCAGAGACCGAGCAACTGCTTCCTCTCCCTCCAGTTGGCTGACGATCGGATATGCTGCTTGTCGGGACGTCGCGCCGCCTCCTGCGGGACCAGTTCACGCCAGCGAAGGTAGTCATTGTAGTTGGCCATCACCTGCTTCGACGCCACATTCTTCTTGATGCCCNNCCATTGCCGCTGCCCACAACGAGGATCCTGTCGCCCGGTTTGGCGTCCTCCAGGGCCGCAATCAGCATCATCAGGGACGTGGCACAGCCGGGGAGGCCCACGTTCAGAACCAGACCATACGGATCCTGCATCTGCGCCGCCTCAAATCCCGCCTGGGTTATCGCCTTGCCATGTCTTCTGGGATCGCCGGGGGGGTCGAGGGCCACCTTGGTGATATCCTTGGGTGTCAGCCCGCACTTCTTCAGCACTCCGCCGATGGCTTCGGGGACCCACTTGGAATAGCCTTCGTCCATCACGAAGCGGTCCTCTCCGGCGCGTATGAATTTGTCTTCCTCTGATCTCCACGTGGCCGCCAGCTCGTCGGATGTGGAGTACATGCCCACGATCTCGGCGATGACATGGTCCTTGCCCACCAGAAGCGCCGCTCCTCCATCGCCCACCTGCTGCTCGCCCATTCCCGCCGGAGCGCCCAGGCGCATGTCAGCAGCAGCGACCAGCAAGCTGTTCGCCGAACCCGCTTTGACTATGTCAGCCGCCAACATCAGGGCACCGGTTCCAGCCCGGAGCGAGGTGGTGACATCGGCCGTACGAATGTCGGAGCGCATGTCCAGCGGCACAGCCATCAAGGCCGAGCACTGTTTCTCCTTGTACGGAGACGAGGTGGTGGCGAAGAACAGCCCGTCCACCTTCTTGGCGTCCACACCTGTGAGGCAGTCCAGCGACGCCTCCACAGCCATGGACACGCTGTCTTCATCGTAGTAGGCCACGGCCCTTTCCCCGGGCATGGCAAAACCGCCCCAGGCTTTGACGCAGTCCTCCCGTTTCATCCGGTGCCATGGAATGTAGGCACCGTAGGACGTTATTCCGACCATCGCACCTCCTGTTCTACGATTACCCTAGAATGACGTAACTGCCTCGGGGTGACACGCTGTTCCACCCTTTGAATGTGAGCACCTTGATAACCTCGCCCCGGGAATGACATAGCCCCCTTAGAGTGCCACACTGCTCCACCCGCCATGGCTGGCATACCGTTCTACTCGCCCTGGGTGACATAAAGCTCTGCTCGCCTTAGGTGACATAAAGCTTCACTTACCTTGGGCGACATAAAGATCTGTGGTGAGGCACACCATTCATAGGGTAGTATTTTGCCGCGACCCAAGTCAAGTAAAAGGGAGTCGGGGTGTCATGTGGCCTGCCAGAGGGGGTTTGTCGTAGAATTAGGCAA
>JAFNFZ010000188.1:0-445 GCA_017885485.1 Chloroflexota bacterium | reverse complement strand
ATGAACTCTGAGGTCTGGACCGGACTGATCAAGGCCTGGATGGAGATCCGAGACAACCCCGACATCTGGGCAGCCATTGTCACCGGCGCCGGAGACAAAGCCTTCTCCGCGGGACAGGATTTGAAGGAAGTTGCAGAGTGGATGTCAAAGCCGGCTGATCAGCGTCCCGCTCAGCCGATACCCGAAGTCAACCCCATGCGCGACCTGCAGACATGGAAGCCCATCATAGCGGCTATCAACGGCATTTGCACCGGAGGAGGCCTGGAGTTGGCCATGGCCTGTGACATCAGGATCGCCGCCGACAACGCCCGCCTGGGCCTGGCAGAGGTAAGACAAGGCGTCATCCCGGGAAACAGTGGCACCCAGAAGCTGATCCGCCTGGTACCTTTCGGCAAGGCTTTGGAAATGCTCATGACCGGCGATTTCATTGATGCTCAGGAGGCTT
>JAFNFZ010000187.1:7770-8033 GCA_017885485.1 Chloroflexota bacterium | reverse complement strand
GACCGTCGGATTGAAAACGGCTGTCACCGACTTGTTGCCATTCATCATCACCAGGGCGGTGTTCTCCTGGCTGCTGGTTACGTCGCCCTCCCAGCGGCTGAACAGGTAGCCCGGAGCGGCCTCTGCGGTCAGGGTGACATTGTCTCCGGCTGCATATCCGTCGGTCGGCTGCGGAGGCGACAGGGTGACCGTGCCACTACCCGGGGTGGCTGTGTTCACTGTCAGGCTGCAACACGAGCCCGATGCGACGAAGAAAGCGGTCA
>JAFNFZ010000187.1:7154-7711 GCA_017885485.1 Chloroflexota bacterium | reverse complement strand
TGCTCAAGCAGCTACCTGCGCTGGCCCTTCAAGTGGCCATGCTGCCAGCGTGAGGGAGATCACCAGAGCCAGCAGAAGCAGGTGCCAGGCCCGTTTGAACAACAGCTTTCTCCATTCAATCATTTCTCATCCTCAGCGGTGAATTATCTCACATGAACAGGCCACCGAGCTGGCCCGTGAAAGTCATCCGGCCAGGATCTGGTCCTCCAGCAACCGCCTTGACGCCTCCATCACTTCCTGTTTCGACCCTCTCCCCTTCCACATTGCCTCAGGGAGGTTGAACAGCAGCCACTTCCTGCGGATGCCCTTGGCAGCTACCATCACAAACTCCCCTGTCTTGTTGTCCTGGCAGATCTCAATCATTCCCTTGTTCTTCAACCCTCTTCGCCACAGCATCGCCTTCACAGTTGTCTCTTCCAGCTTCATTCTGCCTTACCTCCTCCTGTCCCGACTCAGGTGTTCTATTATACGACGGGCACGCAACATAATCCCTTGGGGATCGTATGGAGCAAATGGCGAAGTTGGGTTGGACTTGTGCCACATGGGATAATAGGGTC
>JAFNFZ010000187.1:1742-7120 GCA_017885485.1 Chloroflexota bacterium | reverse complement strand
GATCGATCTGGATGATCGACCGCTGATGAATGCCGAGGGCGGGAGTCGAACCCGCACGGACCGTGAAGTCCAACGGATTTTAAGTCCGTTGCGTCTGCCAGTTCCGCCACCTCGGCGCTTAGCCATTGCTCCTAGCTCAGGTTCTTACCAGTACCTGACCGTGACCTGTGCACTGCCCGAGTAGAGTGTCATTATACTATGCCTCCGCTCCAGAGGCATAGAAGCTTGGTCGTCGTTCTCAGTTCACATTTGTCTGAGCCAATGGTTGGCACGGTGGCCCCGGAGGTATTGCCATGCTCCCTCCGAAGGCTTACACTGTGCAACTGAGGAAGTGGGCGGGCGAAATGGCGGCAAGGCGATGTGGAGGTGATGCCGTATGCTTCACAGGTTTCTGGCTCTGACCTTGATTCTGGGTGTCCTGGTATTGGTGGCAGTCTGGGGATGCTCCACAATTGAGAAAACTGAGCAGTTCTATGAGACCTATCCGGCCCCGGCAGGGACCAGAGTGGACGTTGACAACAAGAGTGGCGGAGATGTGGCCGTCACCGGATGGGGTATCGACTACGTTGAGGTGAGTGCCCTGAAGAAGAGTATCTGGGGCGAGGGGGAGTTGGACAAGGTGGAGGTCCAGGTGACCAGCGGAAATGGCCACATTTTGATCGAGACCATAGTCACAGGGAAGAACGTCAGGGCATCTGTGGACTACGAAATCAAGATCCCGAACAATGCCATAGCGGGTACAATCGAGACGACCAATGGAGGGGTTACCCTGCAGGGAGTGACCGGCGACGTTGTAGCCACTGCATCAAACGGTGGTATATCCGTGCAGGGTCTGTCAGGCAGGATATCGGCGACGACCAGCAATGGCCGAATAGAGTTGGACACGGTGAGCGGGGGCGGCGTGCTGACCACCTCGAACGGCGGGATAGTCGTCAAGAAGTCGGGTGCCGCGATCACTGCCACAACAACAAACGGCAGCATAAGGATGGAAGACTCCAAGGGCGACCTTGTGTTGAATAGTTCAAACGGCGGAATAACCGTCAGCAAAGTCGATGGCTATGTCAGCGCCAGGACCAGCAACGGGCCTGTAGAAATCACTGGCGTCACAGGCATCTTGATCGCCGAGACCTCCAACAACAGTGTCGAGGCGGAGATCGCCAACATGGGGCCCGATGGCACAACAGTGAAGACCGCCAACGGCTCCATAGAGCTGTCGGTTTCCCCTGCGCTGAATGCTGATGTTGAGATGAAAACCACATCGGGGCAGATCTCCATCATTTCAGCCCCCTCCAGTCTGCACATCGACACATTCACCCCCACTCACTTCCAGGGAGTGCTCGGTTCTGGCGGGCCTGATATGTATGTCGAGGCCACCAATGGCAGCATAGATTTCTACAAGCTGGAGGCCGCTCAGGGGGGCTAGTTCTGACTGTCCAGTGGGCTGGCTGACATTAAGTGCGATGTACTACTTTGCCTATGCCTCCAATCTCAGCCGCCAGCAGATGGCGGAACGCTGCCCGGAGGCAAAGCCGCTGTTCACTGCCAGGCTGCCCCACTATAAGCTGATCTTTGCTGGCTGGTCCAGGAAGTGGCGCGGCGGCACGGCTACCATCAGAGGCTCCAAGGGCGACGTGGTTATCGGCGCCCTGTATGACATCTCGGACCGATGCCTGAGGCTTCTGGACAAATACGAGGACTATCCTGCCACCTATGACCATCTCAAGGTGAAGGTGGTCACCGAGGACGGTGATTTCGTGGAGGCGGTCACCTACATCAGGATTGACCAGGCGAAGGAGACTGAGCCCTCACCGGAGTATTTGGCTGTGATCAGAAAGGGCTATGGTGACTGGGGTATATCCCGGAAGGGTGAATTCACCCGCTCATAGGCTTTCGGCGGCGCCAATCTGGATGGCATCATGGAGAGGTGTATGGTCGGCTGCCTGTGTTGCAGGGCACTCGTGGTGCTCATTGGGTTTTCTGGAGGCGGCGAGCGGATTCGAACCGCTGTATAAGGGTTTTGCAGACCCTCGCCTTAACCACTTGGCAACGCCGCCCCTGGTGCCGAGGGGGAGATTTGAACTCCCACGAGCTATGCTCACCACCCCCTCAAGATGGCGTGTCTACCAGGTTCCACCACCTCGGCCCTCTCAATTTGGCAGTGGCAGGATTTCGGAACCGAAACCGCTGGCTCACGTTCGCCAATCCTGATATCCCCTGTGACATCACGTATGATACCTTGTCTTCTGTCACGGCGTCAACATGCATTTTGGTGCGTTGATGCCGATCTTTGCCTTCCGGAATTCTGTGAGGTGCAGTGATGGCTGGAAAGAAGTATAGCAGAAAAGGCCCGTCCGGGCAGGATGGGCCTTTGTGCTGATGATTCGCAGTAACCATTGCTGCGGGCCATTTATGGAAAGGGTCGTCTGAATCGCTCTTTCAGGTCGGTGAAACTCCTGGGAGCTGCCTTCTCCTCATTAGTTTGAGCCGTTGTTACGTTCTCACTTTTGTCCTGTGCTCGGTCTGCGGATGGCGCTTTGGTCTCTGCCTCTGGTCTGGCCGAAACCACGGGTGTCTCCAGTCTTCGTTCTGCTGGCGGCGCCGGCATCTCCGCCTTCTGTTGTACCGGCGCTGCTGGTGCCTCCAGTCTCCGTTGTGCCGAGGCGACCGCTACCGGCGATTCAGGTCTGGGTTGATCTGAAGATGGCGCTGCCGGAGACTCCGTTCTTCGCTGCGTCGGGGCTGGCGGCACGTTGAGCCCCGTTCTGGCGGTAGTGGAACCTGTGCTCAGCATTTCTTCCACCCTTGCCTCGACGAGGGTCAGCAATGCATGGATCTCCCTGTTGTCATGCTCCAGTGTGTTTATGCGGGTGAACGCCGCATCCCTCTCTTCCTTGAGCGTTCTGAGGATTGTGGTTGCCTCTTCCATCTTCTGCAGTAGCAGTTTTTGCTGGACCACGGGTTGACCTCCTTTGTTGTCTTCGGGGATCACCGGGGTGGCCTGTCTGCCATCCCGTACATCCTCCGAAAACGGAGTCTACAGTGGAGACCTAACAACCGTGTCTCAGGACAGCCTCCGCGCCTCTCTGTTCCGAATCATGATCCTGAGGGGGCGTGAGCCATTTCAGGCACAGCACTGTTCCCCTCTGGACCTTCTGGCTGCGGTGCTGACGCCGGATGCTCAAGTTGCGGCGTTGGTTCAAGTTCAGACTCACCTATGTAAAGCTCCATGTGCGCACAGAGGTACTTCACCAGTTTGTTCGCGGCCACCGGCAGGTACAGCCCGAGCGTCAGCACGGAGAGGATCGCTGTCCGTATGAACCAGGCCAGTATGTCCCGACTGCTTGCTGTGTAGATCACCCCCACTCTCCTGTACCGTGCTGCCATCTGTCGCCTCCTCTTAGAACTTCGTTCTTCTGGCTGCCCTCAAGAAGAACACCGCTAGCACGCCGACGACGATTGCCTCCAGGGCCCCGATCACTGCCAGCACTAGTATGGGCACCAGCAGGGCGCTTCTGGACGCTGAAGTCTCAACATCCGCCTGGACTGTCCCCAGAGCCGTCTCAATAGTCGCTGTCTTGCCTTCGATTTTGGTTACCTTGCCGCTCATGGTTCCCAGTGACGTCTCTATTGTGGCCGTGTCCCCCTCGATGCTGGTCACCCGGGCATCAATGTTGTCCAGGCTGGTCTTGACGGTGCCGACGTCGGTCTCGATGGTCACTATGTCACCTTCGATGGAGGCTATCCTGCCGTTGATGGAGCTGAGCCAGTTGTCCCATTCGGCCAATGTTGTACTCACACTGAAGGTGCCCATTCCCGTGCCGTTGGTGGTGGGAGGGAGCAGCGCATCAACGACCAGCGTGTATGAGCCCGGCCCTGGTGTTGATGAGAGCTCATAGGGTACCCTGAATAGTCCGGTCTCCACGGCCACCGCCGCTCCGGTCAGGTCTGCCACCAGGGAGCCATTCGGTCCGTGGAGACTTGCCGAGGCAATAGTGGTGCTCACCCGCATTCCGAAGCGACTGGTGACGACGTAGAATTCTGCCTTCTCTCCAGGGAAGTGCATGGAGCCGACGTTCACCTGCACATCCAGAGGCTGAACTGGCCCGGCAATGGCGTAAACATTGGAGTCATTGGACCCGACATAGAGGGTGCCGTCGGCTCCGATGGCCGGCGATGACTCGATACCGCCCGCCGTGGCGAAATACCATCTCAGCGTGCCGTCCGGTCGTATGGCATATACCCTGAAGTCAATCGAGCCGACATAGATGGTGCCATCGGCGCCAATTGCCGGTGAAGAGATTACATCGTCAAGGGTGGCGTAGCTCCACTTGACTGAGCCGTTCGGGTTCAAGGCGCGGATGCTGTTGTCGTTGGAGCCAAAGTAGATAGTGCCATCATCCCCAATGGCAGGGGAAGAGACAACGCTGCCCCCCGTAGGGTAGCTCCACTTCTCGGTGCCTGTGGGATTCAGGGCATACAACTTGCCGTTGTCGGAGCCAAAGTAGATGGTGCCATCAGGCGCAACCGCTGGAGACGACCTGACCGCCGTTGCGGGGCCGGTAGCTTGATACCTCCATTTCAACGTGCCGTTGGCATAGAGCGCGTACAGATAGGTGTCGTGGGAGGTGAAGTAGATGGTGCCGTCAGGGCCTATCGCAGGTGAGGACTGTATAGCACTTGCTGTGGCATAGCTCCACTTCAGGTTTCCGTCCGGTTTGAGCGCATAGAGACTGCCATCGCTGGAACCGCACAGGATGGTTCCGTCTGATGCCACGGCTGGCGAAGATTCCACCGCACCACCGGTCAAATAGGACCACTCCAGAGTGCCGTCCGGCCCAATGGCATAGACCTTGCCATCATTGGAGCCGATGCAGACAGTCCCGTCTGCCGCCACGGCCGGCGAGGACCGAACAGAGTTGCCGGTCTTGTGGCTCCACCTGAGCGAAGCCGTCGGTGGGCCTAAGTATGGGCTCTGGCCCGTGTGCTGCAGGTTGCCACGGAACATAGGCCATGGTGCTTTGGATGCCTCTGCCTGAATCGGCCCGGGGATGAACACAGCGACGAAAGCCAGAATCAGGATGACGCACAGGGCTGCCAGAGCAAGTCTCCTCATTTTCCCCTCCTTTTGCTTCTATGAAGTTGGCGCTCTGACGTCGCGGCGGCTTGCATCGGAAGGCCACCGATCCATTGCGCTGGCACTATGATATCTTGCCCAATGGTTTCGCACAAGAGGTATATCATACCTGCCTATCTGGCGTGGTTGGTGTTGGCTGGCCTGCGTGTTGCCCCGCAGGATTGGCAGCTTTCTTAGGACCGCACGGCCGGCGCCTTACGGCTTTGGATGATGGGAGAACTGGCAGGGGTGGCAGGACTCGAAC
>JAFNFZ010000187.1:420-1690 GCA_017885485.1 Chloroflexota bacterium | reverse complement strand
GCTCTCCCAATTGAGCTATATCCCCCAGTCCACTCGAACTGAACAGGCAGGCCTGTTCACCGGCAAGACCGATTGTAAGGGCAGCACGCTTGCCGTGTCAAGAGAAGTGCCTCTTTGCCACTAGCCTATCCGTGTGGTACTATGGCGTCCAATATTCAAGGGGCTTGACCTAGCAAACTCGGGGGCCGGACCGTGAGTACCCAGCCTGGCAAACCACTCTGATGGGGAGGAACATGAAAGGAACTGGCAAATACCTGCGTTTGAACTGCATGGACAGGACCGTCCTGGCCTTCCATGAGATCAACGAACCGTTCTTGATCCACGCCTTCCTGACTCTGGAGGGCGAAGTGGATTCATCGAGATTGAACCAGGCCATCATGTCTGCCCAGATGGCCCACCCTGTGATGAGGACGGTCCTGCGCGGCAAGTACCTCAGGATCACCCGCGAAATCCAGGAGGATCTGGGCGATGGAGTCCTCACGATCCTGACTGGTCTCCAGGACGAAGACTATGAGAGACAGCTCTTTAGGTGGGTCAACAAGCCCATGGACCTGAGGAAAGTACTCCCCCTCAGGGTTCTCTTGTACAGAAAGAGCGAGACCCAGTCCATGCTTGTCTTCACCTTTCATCACTCCGCTGCCGATGGTCTCCGTGCCATGTTCTTCATCAGGAAGATCATTGAGTACTACAACAATGGTAGCCTCAATGACGTTCAGCCGCCGGAGGATATCCGCCTCTCCCGCAAAGGTGATGCTCTGTTTGAATTCGCCCAGAGCCACAGGGCCAGAGTGAAGAACTACTACCGGAAGATTCTGTACGACTTCGTCTACCGTCTCGTTCTGTCAGCCATTCCTTCTCCATCCAGGCCCTACCATGACCGGTCAGGGCACTCAAGAGATACTTTCTTCTGCAACGCCACCATAGGTCCGGAGAAGCTGAGGCAACTTGAAGTCAAAGCGGCATCGGCTGGCGTTGAAGTCAATGACATACTTCTGGCTTCCTGTTACCGGATGGTGGACATATGGAATCGCATACATGGCAAGACCAGCAACAAGGTGCGTGTCATGGCCATCGTAAACGTCAGCCCGAAGGGTTTCCGCCAGGTCGTCTCCAATCAGATGTCCTGGATCTCTCCAACCACCTGGCCCAGGGACAGGGCTGACCAGGCCAGGCTGCTGAAGAAGCTGAGATCACATACTCTGTCCGCTGCCATGAACAGGATAGCCTTCTCAGTGATCTATTTCTGGTACCTCATCACCAGGCTGCCGCC
>JAFNFZ010000187.1:0-386 GCA_017885485.1 Chloroflexota bacterium | reverse complement strand
ATCACTGGCTTGCCCCCGGTGGTGACCCTCTGGAGGCTTAGCTTTGGCATAAACACGTACAATAGAACACTGAATATCTCTTTGACCTATCGGCCGGCCATGTTCTCCAGGGAAAAAGTGCAGCAGTTTCTGGATTTGTATGTCGAAGAGGTGATGAACTACCGGGTCGGCTCGAAGGGCTTGTGATACTGCTGGCCCTGGCTCCCTGGCCCGTCCGTTAGCGTCGGGCTTGAATGCTCTCCGGGAATTGTCCACTTGACCTCGTTGTCATCTCTCAGTACGGCAACGATGTGGCTGTCATAACGCAGCTGTTCCACGGTGCGCAGGCGATTGTGGTAGTAGAGCAGGATGTGAGTTCCGTCCGGCACAGACACCACCTGGCATGA
>JAFNFZ010000186.1 GCA_017885485.1 Chloroflexota bacterium | reverse complement strand
ACTTCCCCCGAACAAGAGTGCTGGCACTGACTCAGTATGATGACTCTGAGTATATCATTCCCGTAATCAGCGCTGGAGCTCGTGGATTCATCACCAAGATGTCCGCATTTTCAGAGCTCGCTCAGGCCATTCAGGCTGTCTACTCAGGCGAGTCATATCTGTCCCCATCGGCCGCCGCAGCGCTTGTCGAGGAATGCCAGCAGAGGACGGCCGGAGATGGCGAGAAGGATGTCTACGATCACCTGACAAATCGAGAGAGAGAAGTGCTGAAGCTGGTAGTTGAAGGCCGCACGGCTCGGGAAATCGCAGAGATGCTCGTCGTCAGCCCAAAGACAGTGGAATGGTACAAGAGCAGCCTGATGAGTAAGCTGAACATCCACAACAAAATGGACCTCATCAGATTCGCCATACGGAAGGGCATCATCGCACTGTAGCTGAATGCTGGCGCCTTCGTCATCACAGCCCACATTTGACCCTCCACCCCAGGATTTCCCCCATTCATAATCAGGAGTTTCCCTGGAGACAGACTCCAAATAACGCAACCAGCACATATCGGGACATCCTCCATTGCCTCACTGTCGGAAGAAGCTATCATAAAGGATAGACTCTAATTGGTGCACTTCACCGTCCAAAGAAGGGGGGTCGCATGTGCCCATCTGCGATCGGCAGCACTCAAAGCCATCTGGAAACCAGACCGGAGAAACCCCACCCCGACCATAGTCTCATGCCACCTTGTCAGGTTGCCTGCCCCCTGCACATGGACATCAGGGAATATGTCGACCTCACTGCCCAGGGAAGAATCATGGAGGCTCTGCAAGTCATCAGGGATGGCAACCCCTTCCCTTCTATCTGTGCCCACGTCTGCACTCATCCCTGTGAGACTGCCTGTAGACGCGGTCAGGTCGATACACCGATCGCCATCAGAGCGCTCAAGCGATTTGCCGTGGAATTCGGCGGTGACAGGATGATTAGGCCCGAAGCTGATACCACCCACAATCAGAAAGTGGCCGTGGTAGGGTCCGGACCAGCAGGACTGGCTTGCGCCTATTATCTGAGGAAGCTCGGCTATCCGGTCACCATCTTCGAAGCTCATTCTGAGCTGGGTGGCATGCTCCGGGTGGGCATCCCCCAGTACCGTCTTCCTCGAGAGGTGCTCGACACCGAGATTCACAGACTGACCAACATGGGAGTCGAAATCAGGACAAATGCCAGGGTCGTCTCCATCGATCTGCTTCTGGAGATGGGCTACAAAGCCGTCTTCCTAACCATCGGCGCTCATCAGGGTCTGAAGATGGGTATAGAGGGGGAAGACAGCCCCGGAGTCATTGACGGGGCCACCTTCCTCCGCGAAGTCAACCTCGGGCTCAAGCCGTCTCTGGGAGACAAGGTCGCTGTTGTAGGAGGGGGAAACGTAGCCATTGACACAGCGCGTACCGCTGTCCGACTGGGAGTGAAGCAGGTGAAGATCCTCTATCGACGCAGTCGAGCTGAAATGCCAGCCGATGAAGAGGAGATGAAGCAGGCCAACGAGGAGGGCATCGAGANNCGGATGGAGCTGGGAGAACCGGATGCCAAGGGAAGGCGACAGCCCGTGCCCATTCAGGGCAGTGAGTTCGAAGAGCAACTCGACGCCCTGATCATGGCCATCGGCCAGGCTCCACAGTCCCCTGGCAGCTTCGGGGTCCGTCTGGGCAAAGGCAGTACCATACAGGTTGACCCCATCACCCTGACCACCAACAGAGTCGGCGTGTTCGCCGGTGGAGACGCCGTCACCGGCCCGGCCACCGTGACCGAAGCCCTGGCAGCAGGAAAAAGAGCGGCTTCACGCATCAATGACTACCTCCAGCACAAATACCCACTGCCCGAGAAGGAGATCACACATAGCCTGTCAGGCGATCTGCGCCCTGAGACAATAGAAGCCATAAGGAAGGTGGGGCGATTTGAATGGCTGACCACAGCACCGGAGGCCAGAACGAAGGACTTCACCCCGATCGATCTGGTCTACGATTGGGAAGCCGCCATCAACGAGGCTAGAAGGTGCCTTCGCTGTGGCATGGGGGCTGAGATCCTCTCACAGGATAGGTGCGCAACTTGTCTCACCTGTCTCAGAGTCTGCCCCTACCACGTGCCCCACCTCGATGAGGTGGGCTCCATTCAAATACCAGCCGCTCAGTGTCAGGCCTGTGGGATCTGTGTCGTCGAGTGTCCGGCCAGGGTCATCGTCCTCCGCAAGCCGCATGATCGACGACATATAGACAGGGAACTGGATCACATCCTGCAGACTGCAGCACAGGCAAACTCCAAACCTATCATCATCGGATTCTGCTGCCAGTATGGGCTCTTCGGAACTGGAACCCTGGCACGACTCTGGAAGAGGGTCAGTGGTGGTATCTGGATTGTGCCGGTACTCTGCACAGCCAAGGTTGAAGCCGATCACATGTTACGTGCCTTTGAAGTCGGTGCTGAAGGAGTCTTCATTGCTGGCTGCGGAGAACAGTGCGCCAGAGAGCACACTGATTTCTGGGTCCAGCAGCGTATCGCCAAGGTGAGGCGGACACTGTCCCATCTCCATCTGGAACCGGAGCGTCTTCAGTCCTTCACCACAACTGCCGCCAGCAATGGAGACATAGGCCAGAAGCTGGAGGAATTCGCTGAGCGCATAGGTACCCTCTACCTGGCCTCAATAATAATGCAGGAGGTCCGGAAGTGATCGTTGCCGAACAGAAGAAACTGGATGAAATAGTGCGCATTATTGCTCCCTACGAGAGACTACTCATCCTCGGTTGCGGCACCTGTGTGACCGTGTGTGGTGCAGGTGGCGAGCATGAAGTATCCTACCTTCACCACGCACTGAGGGTGGCNNGAGTTTCTTGACAACCTGGCAGGCAGACTCACCGATGTAGACGCAGTTCTCTCGCTTGCCTGTGGCATCGGGGTCCAGGCCGTCTCAGAGCGTTTTCGCCACCTGCCAGTGTTGCCTGGCGTCAATACTTCGTTCATGGGTATGCCCAAGGAATGGGGGATCTGGGACGAACGCTGTGCCGCTTGTGGCGACTGCCGACTGGCGGAGACGGGTGGCATTTGCCCCATCACAAGATGCACCAAGGGCATACTCAACGGACCATGCGCCGGGACCAAGAATGGCAAATGTGAAGCCAGCAAAGAAATGGACTGCGCCTGGGTTCTGATCTACCAGCGCCTGGAGAATCTGCGTCAACTGGATAGCATGCGTCGGTACTATCCCCCCAGGAACTTCAGGGTAATCCCCAGACCAAGGAGGATCGTGACAAAGGCTACTGTTGCAGGAGGGAACAATGGCTAAGTCCCTGTTTGAGGAGAAACTCTATTCCCGCGAATTCCTGGTAACCACAGAGATCGGGCCTGCCAAGGGAGCAGATGTCTCAGAGATGGTCCATCACATAGATTTGCTCAAGGACAAGGTTGATGCCATCAATATCACAGATCACCAGAGCTCCGTGATGCGCTTCCCCTCGATAGGCGGGTGTCTCCTGGTCAAGGAAAGAGGGGGCGAGCCCATTCTCCAGGTTACTTGCCGCGATCGCAACCGCCTGGCTCTCCAGGCAGACCTTCTCTTCGCGCACTCGCGGGACATCCATAACGTCCTGTGCCTCACCGGAGACTCCATTGACGTGGGTGATCACAAGGAGGCCAAGCCCGTCTTCGATGTGGATTCGGTACAGCTACTGAAGCTGGCGAGGACTCTGGAATCCGGAACAGATTTCGCCGGGAATCCGCTCAAGGGAGTCCCTCAGTTCTGCCTCGGGGCCTCAGTTCACCCGGAGGCCGATTTCATTGANNTTCATGCAATATGCCTCCCAGTTCAACGTCAAGATTCTGGCTGGCATCATCGTGATGGCCTCGGCCCGAATGGCCAAGTACATGAACGAGAATGTTCCCGGGATAACCGTGCCCCAGGCTGTCATCGACGAGCTTGCCACAGCAGAGAAAGGCAGGGGGCTGCAGAAAGGGGTCGAAATAGCAGCCAGGCTCATGAGAACGATAGGGGAGGAGAAGCTATGTCATGGTGTTCATATTATGGCAGTGGGCAACGAACGGGTTGTGCCTGATATCCTGGAAGCAGCCGATCTGGTCAGCGCGCACGCTTGAACAGTCGCCCTACTGAGTGTGGCCGGGATGAGACAGGTCAGTTCAGTTGTCAGTTAAGGAGGAAGGAGGAACAAGGAATGGCAGACAAGACGAAGATCCTGATTGTGGACGATGAGCCCGATTTCAGAGAAGCGTTCTCCAGAACCCTGGAGGCCAAGGCCTTTCAGGTTGTGACGGCCTCCAGCAAAGCTCAGGCTCAGGAAATGATGAAGCTGGAGCCCGACATTGTCGTCCTGGGCACCCTGGCACCGGCGGGGCAGGCGTTCGCGCTCCACCAGTGGCTGAAGCAGCACCCCCGTCACAGGGACACACCGCTGATGGTAATCGACTCGCAATACGAGGAGCGGTTCAGCAAAGGATGGAGGAAGTTCGAGGGGATGCAGCTTGAGTCCGATGACTACGTCACCAAGCCTGTGGAACCATCATCGCTGGTTCCCCGGATCAAGAGCCTCATCGATCAGGCCACCAGAACAATAAGAGTCCTGGTAGTGGATGATCACACTATGATCAGGGAAGGCATCGGCGCAGTACTCGCCCTGCACAAGGACATAGAGGTGGTGGGTGAGGCGGTCAACGGACAGGATGCCTATGAAAAGGCCATACGCCTCATGCCCAACGTGGCTTTGATGGACATAGTCATGCCGGTGATGAGCGGCCTGGAAGCTACCAAACGGATAGTCAAGGAGTGTCCGCTGACGAAGATCCTGGTCCTCACCCAGTACGACGAAGAGGAGAACATGCTCGTCGCCAGGCATGCCGGAGCATATGGCTTCATCCCCAAGAAAGCCGCCGGCGGAGAATTGGTGACCGGTATCAGATCCGTGAACGCCGGGAAGTACTACCCTGTCGCCTTTGCCGAGGCCAGCGCCAGCTGATGGCTGCGTCGTGGACAGGTTGCCCAAGGTGAGGGCAACCTGTCCGTCTCTGTTTTGAACGGGGGATGTTCGCCCCCTGTTCAGCATCACATTCAGGACACGCCTTTGGCAGCCGAGTGAGGCTTGACAGGCACGCGGCGTCGGAAGCGATCTGTGAGACTATAGAGTACCGGCACTACTATCAGGGTCAGCAAGGTGGAGCTGACCAGTCCGCCCAGAACCACTGTGGCCAACTCGGAGGCCAGCAGAATACCCTGTCCGTAGCCGAGTGCCAGAGGCACAAGCCCAACCATCGTGGTAATGGCAGTCATCAGGATAGGGCGGATCCGGGTGCGGCCACCCTGGACTAAGGCATCGTGGGTGTTCATCCCCTGCTTCCGCAGTTGGTCCACCAGAGCCAGCAGCACTATGGCGTTGGTCAATACAATGCCCACCAGCATCACCATGCCCATCATGCCCGAAGCACCCAGGGTATGTCCGGTGACCAGTAGTCCTAACAATGCCCCGATCGAGGCCAGGGGCAGACTGACCATGATCAAGAGTGCACTCAGGAAGGAACGGAAGGAGACCACCACTATGGCGAAGGAGATGACTATGGCGATGATCATGGCTATGCCCATGTCGTGGAACGTCTTGTTCATTTCCTCCGCCACGCCTCCCTGGCGAGCCGTGACGTTGTATTCTGACTCTATGATGTTTGTCTCCTTCAGTGCTTCCCTGGTCACTGCCCCAACGTCTTTCTTGGTGACCGTAGCCGAGACGGTGGAGGACCTGACTCCGTCGACTCGGCGGATATTGATGGGCTCGCTCACAATGGTGACTCCGTCGGTTATGTCTGACAGCCTGAAGGGAGTATCCAGACCAGCGCTGATCCGTAGCCCGCCCAGTTTCTCTGGAGTGTTGGCTGTCTGCATGACTCCATTGAGGTACAATCCCGTTCCGTCCACAGACGCTCCGTCAACTGCAGTTCCCATCAACATGTAGGTCAATTCCTGCTCAAAAGCTCCTCCGAACGCCAAGGGATTGGAGGACTGGCGCGCGTAGGAAACCACCTTTGCCTCCTCTATGCTGTACCTCGGCTGAGGAACGGTCTGGGCGATATCAGCTTCGATGTTCTCCAGACCTCTGACATCTTCCAGGGACGCAGTGAGATGCGTAGCGGCATCGACAACATCCGAATAACTTTCGCTCGTCAAGAAGATCCTCAAGGCGCTGGGGTCAAAAGAACCCATACTGGCCGCCAGCGGTGTTACTGTGATCTTGCCCTCAACCGCTTCGGCAATGAGACTAAGCAGGTCATCTGCCTCCCGGTTCAGGCGAGCGTTCTTCTTCAGCAGTATCTCTATGGTGGCAGTGTTGGTACCCCCACCCCCCGCCAGTGCGGAGAATCCACCGGAGAAACTGCTGGAGGTGCCAACAGTGGTGTAGTAGAGGTCGATCGCTGAGTCTCCAGAGATCACGAAGTCCTTGATGACCTGTTCTACCTCAACCGTCTTCGCGTCGGTCGTCTTGATATCAGTGCCCAGGGGCATTTCGACCTCTACCATGATCTCCTTCTGGCCCATTGATGGCATGAAGGAGGTGCCTATCACCGGCAGAAGCGCCAGGCTGCCGGCGAAAAGTACCACAGCGATCGCAACAGTCAGAGCTCTGTGTGCCAGGGCCCACTTCAGCGCCGGCATGTAGAGACGCTGATACCAGGCATTCTCGCTCTCAGGTCTGATATTCTTGGGCACCAATATACTAGACAGGGCTGGAACCACGGTAAGGGATATCAGCAATGAACCGAGGAGAGCGAAGGTTATGGTCTCGGCAAAGGGGATGAACATTTCACCGACAATGCCGCCCACGAATGCCAGAGGGATGAATATGGCCACCGTGGCGAACGTGGCAGAGGCAATAGGCATAGCCACTTCTTTGGAACCCTCCAGTGCTGCCTGCTTNNACCGCTATGGTCATGGCGCCCAGGGTAAGTATGTTGATGGTCACTCCGACGGCTGACATGATGAGGAAGCCGACGAATATGCTGAAGGGAATGGAGAGAGCTATGACCAGAGAGCCACGGATGGTTAGCAGGAATATGAAGATGACAATGACGGCCAGTATGCCGCCCAGCAGCGCGTCTTGCGTCAGTTCGCCTATGCTGTCTTTGATGTAGTCTGACTGGTCGAAGACCTTGAGAAGGCTGACTTCAATGCCATTATCTCTTTGAAGTTTGGCTTCGATCTCCTTGACTTTGGCGTTGACTCTGTTGGCCACCTCCACGGTGTTGGCTTCTGGCAGTTTGGTTATGGCGATGATAACGCTGGTTTCTCCGTTGGTTCGAGTTATGGCCGTCCCCGGTGCTGGACCGGCAGCGACCGTAGCCACGTCTCGCACCTGTACCCCGGGGATGACGGACGTGTCGAGCACTTGATCTTCGGATTGAAGCTGCTTGTTGTTCAGGGCTGCAAGCAGGATAGCCATGGGGAGACCTCTGGTATTCATGTCGCCGGCGTCAGGCGTGACCAAGACCCTCTCCTGGCCACCCTCGATGCTGATCAGATAATCATCTTGGCTACCCTCAGCCAAGGCAGGTACCACTTCGTTGCTGGCAATGTCGTACAGTTGGTTGGGAGTCATGCCTTCGCCGCTGAGGCTATACACCACGATCGGGATCATGCTGATGTCTAGAGGGTAGACTATCGGGTTGCTGCTTTCGCCCGCAGGAATGTACCCACGCACCCCCTCAGGCAAATCGATCTCTGCCAGCCTCTGGCGTATGTCTTCGTTCACTTTGTCCATGTTGGTTCCGTAGTCAAACTCGGCGAACACGAAAGAGAGGTGCTGAACTGAAGTTGAGGAGGTCCTCTGCAGGCCGTCCATTCCCAGGACGGCCTCCTCGACCGGCCCTGTAGCCTGATCCATCACAGTCTGAGGGGAGGCTCCGGGGTAAACGGTCATGATCGTGGTCATGCCGAGTTCTATGTCTGGAATCATCTCTTGCTTAATGTGGAGCGTGGCCCAGACGGAAACCCCGACCAGGACTATAGCCAACAGGAAGGTGATCCAGCGGTTGATTAGAGAGAGCCTGGTAAGGAAGTGCATTGTCTAGCCTCCAACTCGTCCAGAATAGGCAAAAAAGAATCCCACCATTCGCAGGTTCAACCCTGAACGGTGGGGAAACATGCTCTCAGGATGGATGGCAAAGTGTACCCGCGGTTTCCCGTCATGCCCTATTCGGGTAATTAACCCAATTCCATCATCAGATAGCCAATTCTAGCACACACAAAAAGGCAATGCACACCGAGTTGCCGGTTCTATCCACCGGTCTGCCTTCAGTTAAGTCAACACATACGCATCCCACACACCCCTGAATCATGGCCGTCTGTCAGCCTGGGCCTTTGCTGCAAGAAGGTTCTCCGTACCTCCTGGGGGGACGTGTCTCTCTGGTACGTACGGGCCGGCGGTATGGACGGCCGCGAAACGAAAGCGGTAAACTGTGGGCTGGCGAGCCGTGGATGCCTTGATGCCGGCAGGCTTGGGAAACAAGTGAAGGCGGAGTCCATCGCGGTACAGTCAGAACGGGCATAGCGTCCACACCAATGAAGATGAAGCTCAAGTTCATGGGTGCAGCCCAGAACGTTACTGGCTCCAGATATCTGCTGGAAGCCAATGGCCACAAGATCCTCGTGGACTGCGGCTTGTATCAGGAAAGAGAACTCAGAGCGAGGAACTGGGAACCGTTCTGCGTTCCACCCCAGACCATAGACGCCCTTCTGTTGACCCATGCTCATATTGACCATTGTGGCCTGTTACCCAAGCTCGTTCATGAAGGCTTCGGGGGCAGGGTCTACTGCACGGCGGCGACGACTGATATCGCCGAGATCATGCTCCTGGATTCGGCCAAACTGCAAGAGGAAGACGCCGCCTACAAGAAGAAGAGGCATCAGCGAGAAGGCCGGGAGGGGCCATATCCCGAGGTTCCCCTCTACAGCACAGACGATGTCACCACCTCACTACCCTTGTTTTCGCCCATTCCATACGGAGAGGCAGTCGTCCTGGGTGATGGTATTGAGGCCAGGTTCTACGACGCCGGTCACGTCCTTGGCTCTTCGATGATCATGGTCTCTGTTTCTGATTCTGGCAAGGATAGGACAATCCTTTTCTCGGGCGATATCGGCAGGCCGAATGCCCCGATCTTGAGAGATCCCACCACTTTCGCCAAGGCAGACTACGTTCTGATGGAAGCCACCTACGGCGACAGGTTGCACGAGAAGGCGTCGACAGTCGCCAATCACTTGGCTGAAGTCGTCAATTCGACTCTGGAGAGGGGGGGCAACGTAATCGTGCCCAGTTTCGCACTGGAGCGAGCGCAGGAGGTACTCTACTACCTGAACAAGTTGCTCATCGATGGACGAATACCTAGCATAGTGGTGTTCCTCGACAGCCCCATGGCAGCGCGTGTGACCGAGGTCTTTGAGCGTCACCCGGATCTCTATGACCAGGAGATGAGCAGACTGGTGAGGACAAACAGGTCCCCCTTCAACCTGCCGGGATTGAAGATGGTTCACACCATAGATGAGTCCAAGGCCATCAACCAGATCAAAGGCAGTGCCATGATCATAGCCGGTTCGGGTATGTGCACCGGTGGTAGAGTGAAGCATCACCTCGCAGCCAACATCTCGCGGCCGCAGAGCACTGTCATGTTTGTGGGCTACCAGGCCGTAGGCACCCTCGGTCGCTACATCGTGGAAGGTGCCAAAGAAGTGAGGATACTGGGGAGGGACTATCCCGTCCGTGCCAGAGTAGAACAGATACAGGGCTTCTCAGCCCATGCTGACAGGGACGAGCTTCTCGGATGGCTATCGCACCTGCAAAGCCCCCCCAGAAGGGTCTTTGTCAGCCACGGAGAACCGGATTCCTGTAGCTCTTTCGCCAGTCTTCTGAGGAAGCAACCCGGGTGGGAGGTATCAGTACCTGCATACCAGGATGAGGTCATTCTGGACTAGGTGAGGTCATGCGAGGAGGTGTCTCATGAACAGGAATGGAGTAGTCCGAACTGTGTGCAGGACGTCAGACTTCGTGGGCTGTGGACTCTCAGCAGTGGTAGAGGATGGCATCATC
>JAFNFZ010000185.1 GCA_017885485.1 Chloroflexota bacterium | reverse complement strand
GCTGACACAATGGTCTATACTGCTGAGAAGACGATTCGGGAGCATGGAGAAAAGGTACCAGCAGATATGAAGGGGCAAATAGAAGGTAAGATCGCTGCTGTCCGCTCAGCGATGCAGGGGCAGGATACTGCGTATCTCCGTCGGACTGTTCAGGAACTCAATGAGGCCATGCAGAAGGTGGGTGCCAGTGTCTATCAGCAGTCNGNNGGGGTCCATTGGCATATCCTCTAGCGCAGTTCCTATACTTTCCGGAATTCGCCCTCTACTGTTCCCTCATCCGGTTTGCCTCCACCGGGGGGCTGTGCTCCTCCGGGCGGAGCCTGTCCTCCTGGTGGAGCACCCGTCTGCTGATAGACACTGGCGCCCACCTTCTGCATCGCCTCCGAAAGCTCCTGAACAGTGCGGCGGATGTAGTCGACATCCTGTCCCTGCAGCGCGGAACGCACGGCAGCAACCTTGCCCTCGACCTGGCTCTTCACGTCCGGCGGCACTTTGTCTCCGTGCTCCCGCATCGTCTTCTCAGCAGTGTAGACGATGGTATCAGCGGTGTTGCGCACCTCGACATCCTCTTTCCGCTTCTGGTCCTCGGCTGCATGCAGCTCCGCCTCTTTCTGCATCCGCTCCACCTCGTCCTTGCTCAGACCACTTGATGCAGTGATGGTGATCTTCTGTTCCCTGCCTGTACCTTTGTCGCGGGCACTCACGTTCAGGATGCCATTGGCGTCAATGTCAAAGGCCACCTCAATCTGCGGCAAACCACGAGGCGCCGGCAGGATGCCGTCAAGCATGAAGCGACCCAGCGTCTTGTTGTCATTGGCCATAGGGCGCTCGCCCTGGATGACATGCACCTCAACACCGGGCTGATTGTCGGCGGCCGTGGAGAATATCTGGCTCTTGCTGGTAGGGATGGTGGTGTTGCGCGGGATAAGGGGCGTAGCCACACCACCCAGCGTCTCAATGCCCAGCGTGAGGGGAGTGACATCCAGGAGCAGCACCTCTCTCACCTCGCCCTTCAGTACGCCAGCCTGAATGGCAGCTCCCATGGCCACCGCCTCATCCGGGTTTATTCCCTTGCGAGGCTCCTTGGCAAAGAACTGACCCACCTGAGTCTGAACCAGGGGCATCCTGGTCATACCACCAACCAGAAGCACCTCTGTTATCTGAGCCGTCGTGAGACCGGCATCCTTCACCGCCTGGCGGCACGGGCCGATGCTCCTCTCCACGAGGTCCGTCACCATCTGCTCCAGCTTCGGCCGGGCCAGCGTCATGTTCAGGTGCTTCGGCCCGGAAGCATCAGCCGTGATGTAGGGTAGGCTTATGTCCGTCTGCTGCATGGTGGACAGCTCTCGCTTCGCCTTCTCAGAAGCATCACGGACACGCTGCAGTGCCATCCTGTCCTGCTTCAGGTCAATGCCACTCTGCTTCTTGAACTCTTCGCAGACCCAGTCCATAATGCGCTGGTCGAAGTCATCCCCACCCAGATGGGTATCGCCGCTGGTGGATTTGACCTGGAAGGTCCCCTCGCCCATCTCCAGCACGGAGATGTCAAAGGTCCCACCACCCAGGTCGTACACCGCCACGATTGCCTCGTGTTTCTTGTCCAATCCATAGGCCAGAGCCGATGCAGTTGGCTCATTGATGATACGTATCACGTTCAATCCGGCGATAGTACCGGCATCCTTCGTGGCCTGACGCTGACTGTCATTGAAGTAGGCAGGCACAGTTACCACAGCATCGGTGACCTTGTCGCCCAGATAGGCCTCAGCGTCCGTCTTCAGCTTCTGCAATATCATGGCTGATACTTCCGGAGGACTGTACTCCTTTCCTGCCATCACCACGCGGCAGTCGCCGTTGGACGCCTCGGTCACTCTATACGGCAACCGTTTCATATCGGACTGAACCGAGGACTCCTTGAATTTCCGCCCCATGAGGCGCTTGATGCTGTAGATGGTGTTTTCAGGGTTGGTGATCTGCTGACGCTTCGCCAACCAGCCCACCAGGCGCTCACCTGTCTTGCTCATGGCCACCACCGAAGGCAGAAGCCTTTCCCCTTCAGCAGTCGGTATGATTACCGGCTCACCGCCCTGCATCGTCGCTACCAGACTGAAAGTGGTTCCCAGGTCGATCCCTACAGTTCTACCCATGTCTATCCTCCTTCTTCTTTCGAAGTGCTGTTTCCTTCCGATCCCTCTTCATCGCCCTTGCCGACAACAACGTATGCCGGTCGGATCACTCGGCCATGCAAAGTGTATCCCTTCTGTGCCTCGTCAATTACCTTCCCTTCGTCTCCTGTCCCCTGGGCCACCGCTTCGTGGACGGCGGGATCGAAGGTCTCCCCCAGGGCCTTGATCGGAGAGACACCCTGTGCCTCCAGAGTGGCCTGAAGCTTGCGATGGATGAGCCGAATCCCCTCCGTCCAGCTCAAGTGCGCCAGTTTGTCAGGCAGAGACTTGAAGGCACGATCCAGATCATCCAGCACCGGCAACAGGTTCAGGATAAAAGCCCCATTGGCATACTTGACCGTATCGGTCTTCTCCTGTTCCACACGCTTCCTGTAGTTGTCGAAATCAGCCTCTGTTCTCTGCCAGTTGCCAAGGTATTTGGCCGCTTTCGATTTCTCCTCCTCCAGAGCCGCGCCGAGGCTATTGTTGACCTCAACAGCCGATTGTGCCATCTCGTCCTGATTGTTGTCTTCCATCTAAGACCTCAACTCAAGCATATACGCTCTCAACCAGCCCACTCATCAGCGTAGACACATATTCTATCATGGGGATAGCCCGACTGTACGCCATGCGAGTAGGTCCGATCACCCCAATGGCACCCCTCTTGCCACGCGCCCCGTAGTTGCTCAAAATGACAGTGCACCCCTGCAGGGCTTCATCTGCGTTCTCATTGCCGATCGTTATCCTTATTCCCGCACTATTGCCCAATCTGCCCAGCAGCCTGTTGAGGACGGTCCTCTCCTCCAGGGCCTGCGCCAGTCTGACCATCTGCTGACTTCCAATGACATCCACGTTTCCCAGCAGATATCGCCACCCATCCAGGTAGTATCGTTCATACTGCCGATCGTCCTCTGCTTCCATGATCCCCATTATCAGCCCAGTGATACGCTCCTCAACCGGAGACAGTTGCACATCAATCGACAGGTCACTGATTCCCTCATGATCCTGCCCCCAATAGGCCCGATTGAGTTTGTTGGCTATGGCAGAAAGTTCATCCTGACGAGCTATCTCTTCCAGGACAATCAGCCGTTGTCCTATCTGTCCCTCCTGAAGAACAAGGACAAGCATGACCAGCAATTCCTGAAGCCCCACCAGATCCAATCGCCCGAAATGGCAGACCGTGGCCCTGGGTGGAGTGGCCAGCGCAATGCTCTGCAATCTTTGAGTGAGCAACGATACTGCCAGCCGTGCCCACTCGTCAGGCTCTTGCTCCATCTGACCAAAGAAGCGCTGAATGCTCCGCCTATCTCTCTGATTCATCTTCAACTCATTCGATAGAGACCCGACGTAGTAGCGGTAGCCCAGGTCAGATGGCACACCACCCGCGCAAGCATACGGACGAATGATATAGCCTTGCTGTTCCAGAGACGCCATGTCGTTCCGAATGGTAGCCGGACTCACCCCCAGCGAATGGCGGCGTGCCAGGATCTCCGACGGCACAGGCATGCCGGAGGCTATATACTCCCCGACAACCACCTTCAGAATCGCGCCCTGTCTCCTGGACAAGTCAGCCATATTCGCTCTCAATATTAGCAGCCTCCGTTGGAGGCTGCTAATATCCAATTTAACACTGGATTCACTCCCTGTCAAGGGCTAGGGGCTGGGGGCTGGGGGTATCATCTACAAATCTGGCGGCTCTCATGGTACGCTGTGGACTGCACCGCATGCGGAATCACAGGAAGCCTCGACAAGTTCATCGGCAGTACGATGACGCTTGCCTTTCGAAGCGCCATGACCCATAATCAGACCATCGCAATGCGAGCTCTGGAACTCCTGGATATCCTCTATGGCCTGACGATGTCGCCCACCCGGACCTTTCAATCGGTCAGCCACAGAAGACCATGGCTCTGGGCCCTAACGACAGCGGTGCTGATATCGCTGATATTTGCCTTCGTCCTTCTCCCCTATCCCCCTCAGCTCGCCGGTATCATCTTGCAGGTGGGGCGGGACACGCTCCCACTAGCGCCGGCGGTGCTCGTCTGGGTAGTCATCTTTCTGATCATCCTATCGGTACAGGCCGCCCTCTTTCACCTGCTGGCCACACTCTTTCGGGGGAAGGGGACATACCCCGGCATGCTCTGCTGCCTGTGCTTCGTCTGGCTGCCAGCGTTTTTGGTGGCTCCCCTGGCCCTGCTCCGCGCTGTGCTCGACTCATACAGCGGTCACATGCTCTACATTGCGGGCTCGTCCGCCCTCAGCCTTTGGGTGCTCCTGCTGTACTTCATCGCCGTACGCCAGAACTACCAGCTCTCCCCAATCAGGTCCGCCGTCACCTGCCTCATCCCTCTTTTCCTGATGTTCGCCCTTCCGCCCCTGGTCGTAGCCGTCAGAGTAGCCTGGTGAGTCGCCTGCCCGCGCCGTTGAGTCCCCCAGCAGGCACTTGCCACCGGATCTAGTGACCGCGCAATCCTCTCAGATATCCCTCGATGTACCTCTTCACTTCATTCGCAGGCTGGTAGATGCCGAAATGGCTCTCGCACAGGATATCCACCTCAAGATCAACCAGCCTCTGCAAGGACAGCCTGGCCTGTGCCACATTCGATCCATTCAGGAAGTAGGGACCGTGGATATCCTGGCCGAACAATATCTTCTTCTCGGCTTCGAGCAGCACCGCAATGCTTCCAGGAGAATGTCCAGGAATGTGAATGGCCTTCAGATCCTGCCCCCCATATTGCAGAACCTGCTCTGGGCCGGTCAATATTATGTCAACTTTGCAGGGCGTGTATTCCACGCCGTAGAACTCAGCGCCCGTGCCCACCCCGGCTTCAATCGCCTCCACCTCCAATTCATGAGCCATAATCTCCATCCCAAACTCTTCGCGGAATCTGTGGAGCGCACCAATGTGATCGATATGAGCATGTGTCGCAATCACCGCTCTCAGCCTTTCCGGATTGAGCTCCAGGCTCCTGATGTTACCCACAATCCGCTCGAAGCTCTCTCCTGCCCCCGAGTCGACGAGCAACATAGCCTCGCCACCGATCAGGTAAACCAGGCAGTCATTCGGATGTGACAGCTCCGGCCCCCCAACCACGAAGACGTCCTGCCATACACTGTAAGGTTCCACCATGCATCCTGTACTCATCCCAACTACTGACCTCCTTTGCGCCGNNAACGTCCTCTTTCTTCGCCACTCAGATTCAGATTCGCCCCGGTCGCACACTCATCTTTTGACACGCCGATCCTGAAAATATTAGCATTTCCTGGCACAATGGCGACCAAGTCAACCCGACCTCAACAAAGAGCCGTGTTCCTCGACAGGGACGGTACCATTGCCACCGATGTGGGCTACTGTCGCCGCGTCGATGATTTCGAGATTCTGCCTGGTGTGCCCCAAGCGATTCGCCTCTTGAATGAACAGGGATTCAAGGTTGTGGTGATCACTAACCAGTCAGGCATAGCAA
>JAFNFZ010000184.1 GCA_017885485.1 Chloroflexota bacterium | reverse complement strand
ACCTGGAACACAGCTTCAAGCCCCCACTGCTTGGCTAGGCAGCAGCTGGCCAGAGAGCCGAGCCTCATCACCGACGACTGCTGGTCAGTACAATTGACGGCGTCAGCTGCTGCCTAGCCAAGCAGTGGGGGCTTGAAGCTGTGTTCCAGGTGACCTGCCGTGATCGCAATCGTATGGCCTTGGAGTCTGATCTCCTTAGCGCTTATGTCATGGGGATCGAGAACGTCCTTTGCCTCACCGGTGATCATATTGTGCTCGGCGATCATCCCACGGCCAAGCCGGTCTTCGACCTCGATTCGGTGTCCCTCCTGGCTGCGATCAGGGGACTGGAGCAGGGGCGGGATCTCGGCGGCAAGGAACTGAAAGGGGTACCGCACTTCTTCGCCGGTGCCGTAGTCACCCCCGCAGCCGATCCACTCGAGCCGCAGATCATGAAGATGGACAAGAAGGTCAAGGCCGGGGCGCAGTTCTTTCAGACACAGGCCGTGTATGAAGCCAGGATGTTTGAAGATTTCATGAAGGCGGTGAAGTATCTGAACGTGCCGGTCATGGTGGGCATAGTTGTGCTGAGATCGGCTGCCATGGCCCGCTTCATGAATAAGAACGTCGCCGGCATCTCGGTTCCCGAAAGCCTCATCGAGGAAATGGACAAGGCCGAGAACAAGGCCAAGAAGAGCACCGAGATCGCTGCCCGATTGATCAAGGAGATGAAAGACATGTGCCAGGGCGTCCATATCATGGCTATCGGCATGGAGAAGAGGGTGCCGGCAATACTGGACGCCGCTGGGCTGTAATGGTAATACGAAATGCTAAACTCTAAACCCGAAGCTCCAAACAAATCCCAATGATCGAAGGTCATAACTAAGAGCCAGTAGTTTCTGGAATTTGTTGTTTCGGTTTTGATATTGTTTAGGATTTGGAACTTAGAGTTTAGTATTTGTCCTGCTTGTGGTTATGGAAAACAGCACCGCGCCTCCTATGTCCGGCCTCAAGACGTGGTTCCTCGAGACCCGTCCTCACTTCCTCCTTCTTACACCGGTATGCGTCCTCGTTGGTATCGCCGCGGCTGTGTATCAGACGGATGCCATCAATGTCCTGCACTTTGTACTTGCCCTCGTTGGTGCCTTGCTGGCCCACGTCAGCGTCAACGTCCTCAACGACTACTTCGACTACCGCAGCGGGGTGGATCTCAAAACAAATCGAACACCCTTCAGCGGAGGCAGTGGTATATTGCCTTCAGGACTGCTCAAACCACAGCAGGTTCACCTCTTCGGCGTGGTCTCCCTTCTGACAGTCGCGGCCATCGGCGGTTACTTCATCCACGAGTACGGCTGGAGGATTCTGCCACTGGGTGCAGTGGGTGTGCTGGTGGTATACTTCTACACCACGCACCTCACCAAGAATCCCTGGCTGTGCGCCATTGCGCCGGGCCTGGGATTCGGCCCTCTGATGGTCCTGGGAGCCTACTTCACCCAGACCGGGGAATATGCTCTGGAACCTGGAGTGGCATCCCTCGTTCCGGGATTCCTGGTTTCGAACCTCCTACTGCTCAATCAGTTTCCGGACGTTGAGGCCGATCTGATTGCCTCTCGACGCCACATTCCCATCGCCCTGGGCAAGCGTACAGGTGCCGAAGTCTATGTGGGGCTGCTGATTGCTGCTTATCTAAGTCTGGTGTCAGCCGTTGCCTTTGAGGCCCTGCCCCTCACCGCTCTGCTTGGATTGCTCACCCTGCCTCTGGGACTGAAGGCAGCCAGGGGTGTTCTGAAGCACTACGACGATACGGGGAAGCTCATCCCCTTCATGGGCCTCAACATCCAGGTGACGCTGCTGACCCCTTTGCTCATGGGCGCAGGCATTTTCTTGGGAATGCTCCTGTAGCACAAACCTACGAATAGAGATGAACACATTGACGAGCTCTATGAACTAGCCAGGCACAACGGAGCTATCGGCGGCAAGTTACTGGGAGCTGGGGGGGGTGGCTATTTTGTCTTGCTCTGTGAGTTCGACAAATGGCATCGAGTCGCCGAGCAACTGGAGCGAGCCGGAGGGAGGATTGTCACCTTCACCTTTGACCTCTTGGGCATGCAGAGCTGGGAGGTCAAGGACGCTTAGCGAATTCAGAGGCACAGATGCTGTCGCACGCTGGCAAACAAATGGTTCCATGGCCTAGGTCTGGCCTTGCTGGGACAAGCCCGAGGAACATGAAAGCTACCCAATTCCTCAGTTCCAATCCTGAGTCGAGCGATCTCCCTGCCGGTCGGCCGTTGAATGTGGTCGACAGCAGAGAGGCGAGATCGTCGACGCAGCGTCTTATCTCCTTATTCAAACAGCGCTGGCAACTCCTCTGCTTGGTCTTCTTTTTGCTTGTTCTGCACTTGGCCATGGTCACCTATGTCAAGACACATATTGCTGACGAGGGCCACTACGTGCCACAGGCTAGTGCGATCATTCACGAACGGGGGGATCAACTCCTTCTTACTCACCCCACTTTTCTGGACCATCCTTCCCTTGCCAAGCTCTTTATAGCGTCCGGAATCCTGGTATTTGGCGATAATCCCTGGGGCTGGAGAGTACCCTCTATCATATTTGGAATCGTTTCGGTTGTTCTGTTCTATTTCATCTGTAAGAGACTGGCGGGCAAACGCACCGCCCTTATCGGCTCCCTGCTGCTTGCCTTTGAGAACTTCACATTCGCTTACTCGGGTGTGGGAATGCTAGACGTGTTCTCGATGACGTTCATGCTGGCTTCATTCCTATTCTTCCTACGTGAGAGATACATCGTCTCGGGAATTCTGCTGGCGTTGGCTGGACTCTGTAAGCTGCCGGGGCTTTTCGGGATCCTGGTGATCGTGGGATATTGGGCTCTTGCTGGGAAGAAAGGGGCAGATGCCAGGAAGATCGTACTGCTGCTGGTGTGTTTGATCGCAGCCTTCATCGTGCTGATGCCTGTTGCCGATTTCGCAGCCACAAGCCTCTGGTTCAATCCTGTCGACAGAATGTACGACATGCTTGTCAACGCTGCGTCGATCAAGTTCAGCCAACTGACGCCCGAAATGCGTGCCGAAGCAGGGGCGGCACGTCCGTGGGAATGGATTACGCAGTTTGGTTATGGGTGGAGAGCCGACAGCGGCAGGACTTACTCGTTTACGTATACACCCACGTTGTTCATCCTGATCGTACCATCGCTTTGTTACATGGCGTACGAGTTCTTAATGAATAGGAGACGGACGGCGCTGTTCACCCTTCTTTGGTTCGGTGCGACGTATGCCCTGTGGATACCAATTGCATTGGTGACCGACAGGGCTATGTATATGTTCTATTTCCTTCCTTCAGTGGGTGCAGTTTGTCTGGCCATCGCATTCGGCGCACAGAGAGTCTGGCAGTTATCCAACAGGAGGAGGCGGAAAGCTACGCGATGGCTTCTCAAGGGACTGGTAGTGTCCTATTTGACTCTTCACGTGTTGTCTTTCTTCCTTGTTTCTACGTTGTTCTTGGCTTTTGCCGATGTGTTCTTCCACCAGACCCTTGCATAGCCTTGGGATAGGAATCCGGACGTGGCCTCTGTTCTCCACCCCACCACGCCTAGCAACGTCAAATGACTTTCTATCTTCGCTAGGGTTTGGCATTTCGAATTTGTCACTTGGTGTCAGTGGACTATCCTGAAGTAAGCGAGCTTGCCCTCGTAGTCACCCCATCGCACCTCTACCCTTTCCACTCGGGCCCCTGGAGGACCTTGATGAAGGCGATTCAGGAGTCTCTCCAGAGCAGATCGCTCACCCTCCGCATGGACCTCCACCGCGGCTGGCTGACGCACGTTGCGCACACAGCCAGTCAACCCCAGGGCATCGGCATGCTCCAGCACAAAAGCCCGAAAGAAGACCCCCTGCACATAGCCGTATACCATGGCATGGAGGGATGCCAGATCGGAGGCAGAGGCTTTCATTGCGAAACGGCTCTGGCCACCCGAGGAACACCGAATCTATCCAACCGCTGCAGGCCATTCTCCCATGCCAGATTGACCGCCCGCGTGAACTCGTCGTCAGTCACCGACCGGGCCAGCAAGGGGAACCCCCATGCCCTGTGGCAGGGGTGATATTGCGCCATGACATTGAGATAAGTATCCCGGGAAATCTCCTCGGCCAGGAAACGGACTACCTTCTCCGTGCCGGCCAGACCATGGGGCAGAACCAGGTGGCGGACCAGCAGGCCTCTGGTGGCTACACCCTGCTCGTCGATTCGGAGATCACCCACCTGCCGACGCATCTCCCTGACAGCGGCTCTGTTCGCTGACCAGTAGCCATCCGCCTCCGAATACTGGCGGGCTGTGTCATCGTCAGAATACTTCATATCCGGCATATAGATATCAACGATGCCATCGAGCAGACGCAAAGTGTCCAGGGATTCATAGCCGCCGCAGTTGTACACCAGTGGAATCGATAGCCCTGCCCGTATGGCTGCTTCCAAGGCTTCCAGGATTTGAGGAACCACGTGACTAGGGGTCACCAGATTCACATTATGACAGCCTCTACTTTGCATAAAGATCATCATCGCTGCCAGCTCTTCCGCAGTAACCTCTCTGCCCTCTCCGAGCTGGCTGATGGGGTAGTTCTGACAGAAGACACAGGCCAGATTGCACTTGGTGAAGAAGATGGTTCCTGAGCCGTTTTTCCCCACCAGGGGTGATTCCTCGCCGAAATGGGGCCCGTAACTGGAGACCATCGCCCGGAGCCCTGTCCGGCACTTCCCCAGCTCACCCCACAGACGATTCACTCGGCAGCGGCGGGGGCAAAGCTCACAACTCTCCAGGATGTGCCTGGCTTGATCAATCCTGGCAGGAAGTTCACCCCTCTCGTACAGCTTCAGATAAGCCGCTTCTTCCCTCATCCCTCTGGAGGGGCTTCCTTCTTGCCCTTGGTCTTTATCACCTCCACCGTTACCGGCGTGGGCAGGATCTCGGCTACGGTCGACTTCTTGGCATCCTTCTTTGGTTTCTTGGACTCTTTCCACCTGATATCTCTTTTCCCCATGTCTTCACCTCTACTTTCTCCGGCTACAATGCCACCCTCAGTTTAGCCTATCCGGTGGCATCGCTGCGCCTAAGTATCACTCAGTACGTCATACCTGCGCAAGCAGGAATCCAAGAGCAGAATCAAATGGTAGTCTATCAAAGGAACCCTACGCAGGCAATACCTCTTGCCACGACACTGGTTGTGCAGGCGACATACTGCGCCCAACTCGATCTTGCCGTGCTATAATCTCACTGGACCGCCCTTAGACAACAGACAAGCAAGGAGGCTGTAATCCAAGTACTCATAACCAACCATGCTCGACTAGAAGCGCGAAGACGCGGGATTGATCTAGAAATTGAGAACAAAGAGATGGTCCTAAGGATTATCGCAGAGCCAGAAGGTGACGTTCTCAAAGTGATCAGCGTCTACAGGACGAGCAAGATCGACAAGTACTGGATGAGGGAGGTGAGGAGTTGAAAGTCATCTACGATAAGGAAACCGACACGCTCGACCTCATTTTCAGAGAGGAGCACA
>JAFNFZ010000183.1:1111-2512 GCA_017885485.1 Chloroflexota bacterium | reverse complement strand
GCGCTTTCAGGGAATCCAACGATACAGTCTGTCAGATTCAGGGCCTGGCCCGTGCCAATGACCCCATCTATGAGATTGCCTTTCGTCTCCACGGGTCGAAGTTCCAGGAGCAGACCTGGATGCATGTTCTCAGGTCTCTGGCAAAACACCTTGATGTCGCGAGTCCGGTGACAATGAAGAAGAGGTGCATCGCTCCAAACCTCCAGTGGTCTCAAGTGGGCAACGTCAGGCACAATGCGCAGCTGTGGACTCTGGCATACGTGTTGATATGGCCGCTCCGTCGGTTGGCGGGCATGTTCAGGAGATGAATCTGTCCGGGAAGCAGCGCCTTCGATCGTACGATGCGGTTGTCGTTGGGTCAGGGCCGAACGGGCTGGCGGCTGCCTTGAAGCTGGCTCAGGCAGGACTCTCCGTTGCAGTCTTTGAGTCGAGGGACACTGTTGGCGGGGGCCTCTACACGGCGGAGTTGACCTCCCCTGGCTTCCAGCACGACGTCTTCTCTGCCGTTCATCCCCTCGCCGCAGCCTCGCCCTTTTTGCGAAAGCTGCCTCTTGCCCAACATGGACTGGAGTGGATTCATTCCCCGGCGTTACTCGCACACCCTCTTGACGATGGCACGGCAGTTGTGGTGGAGCGTTCTGTGGAGGCGACCGCGCAGAATCTCGGAAAGGATGCCGGATCTTATGAGAAGCTGGTAGGCCGACTGGTCTCGCACTGGGATGACCTGGCAGCCGATTTGCTGCGCCCCTTGTGTATGCCGAGGCACCCACTGCTCTTCTCTCGGTTTGGCCTTCGAGCAGTTCGTTCCGCTTCTGGTCTGGCCAGAAGCGCATTCGCCGGTCCGCGTGCCAGAGCGCTCTTTGCTGGCCTGGGGGCCCACTCTATCATGCCGTTGGACAGGCTGGGCAGTGCTGCCATAGGACTGTCTCTGTGCATCGTGGGCCATGGCGTCGGCTGGCCCATCGCCAGAGGGGGGTCGCAGAGGATCGCTGAGGCAATGGCTGACTATCTCCGACTGCTTGGTGGTGACGTCTTTGTCAACATGCCTGTTGACTCTGTCGAAGAATTGCCGAAAGCGCGTGTTGTCATACTCGATTTGACCCCGCGTCAGGTGCTGCGCTTGGTACGAGGTCTTCCCAGGGGATACGAGCGCAAGCTCGCAGACTATCGCTACGGTCCTGGAGCCTTCAAGGTGGAGTGGGCGCTCGCCGGACCTATTCCGTGGCGTGCTGAGCCGTGTCGGAGTGCGGCCACCCTACACCTCGGAGGTACGCTCGAGGAAATCGTTGAAGCCGAAGCTGGAGTGTGGAGCGGCAAGCATCCTGATAGACCGTTCGTCATACTGACGCAGCAGAGCCTGTTCGACTCGAGTCGCGCCCCGCAAGGCGGACAAATGGCAGG
>JAFNFZ010000183.1:0-1099 GCA_017885485.1 Chloroflexota bacterium | reverse complement strand
GACATCGAACGCCTCAATGCCAACTGTGTGGGTGGCGATATCGGAGGTGGGATATACAATCTGAGGAGGCTTCTCCAGACCAGCATACGTCGCAGCCCGTATTCCACTCCGGTTCGGAACTTGTACACCTGTGCGTCGTCCACTCCGCCAGGCGCCGGTGTCCATGGTATGTGCGGCTACCACGCGGCTGTCGAAGCCCTGCGTCAACTGGGCTAGTCTTCCCCGAGGCTTGGACATAAGGCACTTAGGAGTGGCTCGCAAATGGAGGGGAGACCCTGAACAGCAATTGGCCGAGCAGCTGCAACAAGAGATGAGGCTTCTGGATCCGCAGAAGTTGCATGTTACCTACCTGCCCGGAGTTGGCCAAGTTGAGCCACTCTTTCCGCGCCGGTGTTCGCTGACGCACTCCGATATCACTGGCAAGCTCTCCTATCCATCTGTCGCCTCCTGGCAAGCTAAGGAGGACCCGATTGACCGAGGATTCGGACAAAGGCAAGGTGTCGAAACCGGGTTTCCTGGTGGTTCCGGGCACGGAGTCCGACTCCATGCCTACTGATCAGGGTATCGAAACGGTTCAAGGTGAAGCCACGCCTAGACCCGCATCAGCCTTTCTCGTACACGATGCCGTACCCGGGCGGTGGGAAGCTGAACCCGATTGCGTCGTAGTCACAAACGGTGTAGCACGATGCACACTCCGTACAGAACTTCTTGTAATCGGAGGCCAACGTGGCTTTGCAGTCACTCAGTTTCCACAGGTTCATGCCACAGATTATCACGCAGTTGTTGCAGCCGACGCATTTCTCTTGATCCACCCTAATGAAGTCGACGGGTGATTCGATCACTTTGACAAGCTGTCTCTTCCGTATAGGATATTTCTCCATGGTTACTTTCCTCCCGCTGTCGGCGGCATCATGCTCTTGAGCAAAGGGGCCATCACCCTCATCCCCGCCAAGAAGTTGGCTGTCTTCTCCCTTGAGGCTTCCTCTGTTATTGGGAAGTAGTAGCGCGCCAGGAAGAGCAGTTGTGGGATCATATCCACGAATATTGCGGGTATGCGCAACATCCCTTGAGCATGAGGTTCGGCCATGGTGAGCATTCC
>JAFNFZ010000182.1 GCA_017885485.1 Chloroflexota bacterium | reverse complement strand
GGGCCAGGCCTATCATGATCAGGCCTATCATGTATTCGGGCATCGGCCAGAGAAAGCCAAGAAAGAGAATCGCCAGGAAAAACATCAGCACCGGGCCGATGACCCAGTTCTGTATTAGTGAGAGACCGAGAACTCGCCAGTCCCGGAACACCCGTCCCAAGTCCTCGTATCTGACCTTGGCCAGCGGCGGATACATCATCAGAATGAGGCCGATGGCGATGGGTATCGATGTGGTGCCTATCGAAAGCTTGTTGGTGAAGTCGGCCACACCCGGCACCAGACGCCCCAGCCCCACTCCCAGGGCCATGGCCAGGAATATCCACAGCGTCAGGAAGCGGTCCAGCAGGGAGAGACGACTGACTACAGAACTCGGTTGCCCTTCTGTCATCGATAGTCCTCCGTGTTCCCCAAGATCTGTGCTGCCCGCTTTGTCCAGAGAGCAGTAGTCATGGGCTGCTCGACAGGACTTCCTCGATCGTGGTTATCAAGGCGTCTTTGTCCACCGGCCCTGCCAGGACAACCCCCTTCTTGTTCTCACTGGTTATCACCAGGACGGTTGGGAAGGTCTCTATATCGTAATCCTCGGCTGCATCAGGATCAGTCACACAGTCCACCCGTATGAAGCGGACCGACTGGTACTGCTGCTCCAGCTCGTAGATGATCACATAGCCGGTGGGGTCTTCACTGTAGAAGAACACCACCACAGCGTCGTAGTCTTCCAGCGCCGTGTCTATCTCGTCACCCAGCGAGCCCCCCGAACCGCCCATCAGGGACGCAGCCACTATCATGACCAGAACCACAGTGGCCACTCCCAGAACGAACCTGGCTGATCTCGGCAGGCCGGGGATATCCTTCCCCTTCGCCAGCAGATGCCCCACGCCCAGGTAGCTCGCCCTGTCCTTGGCATAGAGCAGCAGCCCTGCTGCGGCCAGCATCACGAAATCGATAGTCAGTGCCACCGGATGGCTCAACAGCACCAGGTGCCCCAGACACCCGCAGGCAGTTGCGCCGGGATGGAACATGCTGTAGATATTGCCGATGATGAAGCTCACCGTCATCGCCGCGCTGATGCCCGCGGCAAGAGTGTTGAATATCCCCAGGATCAGTGAGCAGCCCACGAACAACTCTACCCAGGGGAGCACCGTGCCGTAGAACCGCGCCAGGCTCTCCGGCAGCAGGTCGTAGCTCACCACTGCGTCGATGAACAGTTCCGGATAGTGGAACTTGGTGACCGCGGAGACAATCAACAACCCTCCAAGGCCCGCCCGCAGAAACAAGAGCAGCCATGCCAGCCTGTCCACCTGTCTAAGACGCTCTATCATGCTTCCCCCTTTGATGCTTCTGATTGGCCTTTCTTCATTCACCATCGACTGTCGTCATCCCAACAGCTTGACCAGCGCTTGACGGTCTGCAGCATGCTCAGTCTCACCCAGCGGGGGATACATCATCAGGATCAGTCCGACAGCGATGGGTATTGAAGCTGTTCCCACTTGGAAGCGGGTGATGGTATCGGCTACTTCGGGAACGGAATTGCCCAGCCCCACTCCCAGGGCCATGGCTAGGAGTATCCACAGCGTCAGGAGGCTGTCGAGAAAAGAAAGCCTGCTGGTCATGTCTACGATCCTTAAGTATTGAACAAAGCCTCAAGGCCGTTTTGTATGGTGGTCAGACTGAACGTCCCTGCCTCGAGATTGCCGACAAAGCGGGCGTATTCGCAGTATAAGTTGGTCTCTGACTGCCAGGTCAGAAGCAGGACTGTGAAATCATCATCCGTAACACCATACTCGCTGAGGGCTGACGGGTCCGCCAGGTAATCGACTTCCACAAAGTCGACTCTATCCCCGTACTCTGTCTGCAGCGATTCCACCTGATCCACCTCAGCTCCGTAGCAATCATGGCAGCCGTTCCAGAAGTACATGACTCGCGGTTCTTCCGTGACTGGCAGTTCGGGAGTTGGTTTCGTACCGGCCGCCATGATCGCCCCGCCGATGGCTCCCGTCAGAAGGGCCACCAAGGCAACCTGAAGCACGATTGCCAGCCATTGGCGTTTGCCAGCAGCAACTCTCACCGCTCCAGCGATTCCCACTATCCCCGCCCTCCTCCGCTGGTAGATCACCAGCCCGGCTACGAGTAGCATGCCGATATCCACGATCAGAGAAGTGGTGTGACTCAGGTTGACCAGATCTCCTAGGCAACCGCAGGCTTCTCCCACGTCACGAAAGAAGCTGGAGATGTTCGCTACCACGAAACTGAGTATCAAAGGGATGCTGATGGCAGAGGCGAATGTGAGGAATATGCCGAGTACCAAACACCAGCCGATGAAGAGCTCTGCCCAGGGAAGCACAGTCCCGAAGAACTCGCCCAGGCTGTTGGGCAGCAAGCCGTAGCCCTGGACAGCGTCGATGAACAGGTCCGGGTACTGGAACTTGGCGATGCTGGAGGTGATGAACAGGCCGCCCAGGCCTACCCGTAGAAACAAGAGCAGCCATGCCAGCCTGTCCACCCGTCTCAGGCGCTCAATCATGCTTCCCCCTTCACCGCTCGTGATTTGCCTTTCCTCATCAGCCATCGACAACCATCACTCCATCAGCTTCACCAGCGCTTGACGCTCAGCAGCGTGCTCAGTCTCACCCAGCGGGGGGCAATCCTCCAGGAGCGCCTTCCCCTTGGCCAGGTCAATGGCGAAGGCCAGGCATGTCTTGCGCCCGCACTTTCGACAGTTGGTCTGGGGGAGGAATTTGTTCAGGGTTAGCCCCATGCCCATCTTCGACTTGCCGGGTTCAATCGCCTGCTGCGGCTTATGCTCCTGCAACACCGACACGATCTTGTGGAACAGCGCTGGCTCCGGATATGCCCCCATATCATACAGTGTGTAATCCCTGAAGGCCACCGCATTCTCCTGGTAGCAGCTCCAGACGGCCTTCTCTATTACCTTGGGATCAAGCCCGGGTGCTCTGGGGTCGCTCTCCCCGGGCTGGCACAGCAGGTTGACTACGGTCACGATCTGTTTGTTGAACCTCTCGATCACCTCCAGCGGGATGTTGTGCAGATATGGAGTCGGGGCCGTCGACCCGATGATCTGCTTCCTGTCGTCCACTCCGTTCTTCTTCAGCGCCAGCAGCGTTTCTCCCGGCAGGTGGCCGGAGGACTCCCTGCCGCAGAGTACCATGTAGCGAATGTTGGGATTGGCCACGATGTTGCACAGCATCTTCTCCATCCCCACGTTCTCCGTCTGCAGCATCCCCGCCAGGGCCGCGCCGGCGTCCGTCGCTGCCAGAACCAACTCCTGCAGTTCAGTTGGAATCTTGAAATCAAAGG
>JAFNFZ010000181.1 GCA_017885485.1 Chloroflexota bacterium | reverse complement strand
CCATTGACAGGCACAAGGGTCAGTGATACGCTGCATTTCACCCCAGCAAATAAATTCCTCTGGAGTAAAACACATGGTCAGAACAAGAATCAAGGAAATGGCAGTCTATGACTTCATGGCTCGGAACAACCTTTCTCAGAAGGAATGGGCGGAGAGGGTGGGCATAAGTCAGTGCTACGCTTCACAGCTTGTCTGCGGGACGCGTTGCCCTTCCCCCAGGCTGCGACGGCGGATGCTGGAGGTGATGACCCCGCTGGGGTTCGAGGAGTTGTTTGCGGTGAAGGAGTCCGAATGATCGCCCCGAGGCGGACCTGGCGGCACGCCCGCCCCTGGATTCCGCATCAAGTGCGGAATGACATAGAGGAAGCTGGATGACACAGAAGAAGGAGGTTGAATGAACACGCCGACTTTGAAATCAGCCATCGCCCAGCAGCGCTGGGACGTGGCGGCTCACCTGCTGGTGTACGGGTTGATCGTCGTCCAGACGAATGGCGAGCGGCCCCCTGCCGCCAATGGCGGCCCTGGAAGCTCCCCTGAGCGAGTGCAGAAATCGGGAAGGAAACCCCGGGGAGCCTGAAGATGAGCGATGAACTGGCGCTGAGGAGCAGGCCGCGTGGCCACAGGGAGAGCTTCTACGGTCGCGCTCTGACTGAAGCAGAGTCGGCCAATCTGGAGGAAGCAGCCAGAGTCGAGGGACTGGACGACGAAATCGCCCTGCTGCGGCTGAAGCTGCGGGAACTGGTGGAGCAGCACCCCGAGAATATCGAGATCCAGATGAAGGCGGCCTCCACGCTGGCACGGCTGATGCGCACCAGGTACCGCATCACAAAGGAGCAGAAGGAGTCGCTGAAGCAGGCCATCGCCAAGACGCTCATCGAGGTGGCCCTGCCTCTGGGCGTGAAGTACCTGCCGAAGTAGCTGATGGCTCATGGCTGATGGGTCGCGGGTTTCTGGATGCCGCATCAAGTGCGGCATGACATAGAACGTAAAGGAGTGGCACCACAAAGGCAATGATTAGGCTGCGTCCGTATCAGGAAGAGATCGCCCGGGCTGTCCTGGAGTCGGTGGAGAGCCGCCTGGGGATGACTTTCTCCGTGGAGATCGCCCGCCAGGGCGGCAAGAACGAGCTGTCCGCCATACTGGAGGTGGTACTGCTCACCCTGCACGTGGAGAGCGGCGGCAGCATCGTCAAGGCCGCGCCGACCTTCAGACCCCAGAACATCATCTCCATGGAGCGTCTGAAGCAGCGACTGGAGGACCTGGGCTACGGCGGCGTATGGCGCTCCGAGATGGGCTACGTCATTGCACTGGGAGCGGCCCGCTGCCTCTTCCTCTCCGCCGAAGGGAACTCCAGCGTCATGGGCCATACCGCCGATATCCTGCTGGAGATGGACGAGGCCCAGGACATCCTCCGCGAAAAGTACACCCGCGAGTTCCGTCCCATGGGCTCGGCCTCCAATTGCACCACCGTGCTCTACGGCACCGCCTGGGATGACGCCACCCTGCTGGAGGAGGTGAAGCAGGCCAACCTGGAGCTGCAGCGGAAGGACGGCCGCCGGCGCCACTTCAGCTTCGACTGGCAGGCGGTGGCCAGCCATAACGACGACTACCGCCGCTACGTGGAGGCGGAGCGTGAAAGGCTGGGAGAGAATCACCCCCTCTTTCTCACCCAGTACGCCCTGGTGCCCATCCACGGCGGGGGCAGGCTGCTGGATACCCGGCAGCTTGCCCTGCTCCAGGGCGGGCACCCGCGGCGGCAGCGGCGGGAAGAGGGTAAGTTCTATGTTGCGGGCATTGACCTGGCCGGTGAGGAGCTGCCAACCGAAGAATACGAGAATGTTCGGCTACCTCGCCGCGCCAGGGATGCCACGGCCATCGTCATTGCCGAGGTCTCTGCCCCGCCGGCGGAAGAAGTACTGCCCGTCGGCCCGCAGATCAACGTGGTGGAGCTGTTCTCCCGGACCGGCGTGGAGCATCACCGGGTCTATCCGGAGATGGTGGCCATGCTCAAGGACCTGTGGGACTGCCGCCGGGTAGTGGTCGACGCCACCGGCCTGGGGGAGGTGGTGGCCAGCTTTCTGCGCAAGCCCCTGGGCTCCCGCGTGCAGGGGCTGAAGTTCACCCCGCAGTCGAAGTCGGAACTGGGCTTCAACCTGCTGGCCGCAGTGAACTCGGGCCGGCTGAAGGTGTTCCAGGGCGATGGCTCCACGGAGTACCGGCAGCTCATGGCCGAGCTGGAGAAGGCCCGGGTGCACTACCGCGCCAATCAGACCATGGACTTCCACGTTGACCCCGCCGAAGGACACGACGATCTGCTCATGGCCCTGGCGCTGGCCGTAGAGGCCGCCCGGGACTGCCAGACCAGGCCGGTGAGGGTCTACCGCAGAGGGTAGACACCAAATACTAAATTCTAAACTCTAAATCCGAGACAAATCGAAATGAGCAAAGGTCATAAGGGGATGAAGGGCGCCCTGGATGCCGCATCAAGTGCGGCATGACACAAAGGGGGGGAGTGTGGAATGATCCTTCAGAGAAGGACCTGACGGCACACCACCCCNNGGACAAGTTTCGCGGGAATGACATAGAAAAAGGGTGCGGATGACATGAAAAGGGGAGTGCGGAATGACAGAGGGAAGCGCAGGAATGAGATGAGAGGAAGCAGCGATCCACGACCAGGGATAAAGGGCGCCTATCAAGAGAGGAGGTCTCACCCATGACGTCAGCACCACAACATGAATACCCCCGTGCCCTCCTTCTCGACCTGCCCCATCTGGAGCAGGCGGACCGCCAACGGCTGGACGGCTACCAGCGCTACCTGGCCTTCTACAACGGCGAGCACTGGCCGCAGTGGCAGATCGGCCGCAGCGGACACCGCCTGCTGGTGATGAACTACATCCGCACCATAATTGACAAGCTGACCTCTTACCTTCTGTCGGGGATGAGCTTGGCCCTCTCCGGCGATGACCCCGGGCAGGTGGCGGCCGCCGAGCAGGCGCTGCATCAGGTGTATCACCGCAACAACCTGGCCGCCCTGGATATGGAGACCGAGGCCGACTGCGCCATACTGGGCGACGGCTGCTACAAGGTGACCTGGGATGAGCGCGAGGAGACGGTGCGGGTGACCGCCCCCGATATGCGCTCGGTCTATGCCTGGTGGGTGCCGGACGATCCATCGACCGTCTATCGGGTCATGGCCAGGTACCAGCTTTCGGCGCAGTCGGCGGCCATGCTCTACCCCGACTTCCCAGCCTCTGGATTCCGCATCAAGTGCGGAATGACAAAAGGGGGGACGTGCGGCATGACAGAGGGAAAAGCCGGAATAACAGAGGGGAAGGCTAGCATGGCCGGCGGAGACGCTGCGTTACCACCATCCTCCATCGCGCCATTCCCGCCCTCTGTTATGTCATTCCCGCGAAAGCGGGAATCCACGGCGGGCAGTGGCGAGGGCCTGGTCACCATCATCGAGGACTGGACGGCCGACTACTTCGCCCTCTATATCGGCGGCGTCCTCCACCGCAGCCTGGCCAATCCCTATGGGTTCGTGCCGTTCGTCATCTTCCCCAACCTGCGCGAGCCGAAGCAGTTCTGGGGCGTCTCGGATATGAAGTCGCTCATACCGGTGCAGGAGGAGATCAACCGGGCCACCACGCAGCTCTCGCGGGTGCTGGAGATCTCCGGCAACCCCATCGCCGTCTTTCAGAACGTCTCCGATGCCCGGGACATCCCCATCGAGCCGGGGACGACCATCGACCTGGGCCAGGACGGCCGGGTCTACCTGCTTGATCTGCTCAAGGGCGGCGGAGTGAGGCTGCATATCGAGTACATCGACCTGCTCTTCCGCATCATGCACGACATGGCCGAGGTGCCCCGCTCCGCCTTCGGCTCGCTGGACCGCACCCTCTCGGGCGTAGCCCTGGAGCTGGACCTCCAGCCGCTGCTGCAGAAGGTGCAGCGCAAGCGCCTGCTGCGGACTCCTGTCTATGAGCGGCGCAATCGGATGATCCTCAGCGTTCTGTCGCAGTACGCGCCGCAGAGGGCGGGCGACGCTTCAAAGCTGGGCCATGAGATCATCTGGGCCCCGGCCCTGCCCCGGGACCAGTCGCGGCTCATTCAGGACGAGATCGCCCTGGTGGGCGCGGCGCTGCATTCCCGGCAGACGGCCATGACCAACCTGGGCCTGCTTGATCCCAAAGCGGAGATGGAGCAGATGGACCGCGAGGAGGTGCGTTGAGAAGAGCACGTGAGGCCCCCCGGGGGGATACCGAATGGCGGGTACACTCATCCGGTGAAAGGGGGGAACGCAACCACGCCAGGAAGCCTCACTTCCTGCTTTGGGTGGGGACAAGAGGATGGGTGTCCGAACCCGCTGCAGGATGGGGACATGGTTGGGAAGTAGCTGAATCTCCTCAGGACGGCTGTCGCCGCATGGCCAAGAAAACGATCATGGTGCCGGGAGACAGCGGACCCTCGGATGTTGAAGCAACGTTATTATATCCCCCCTCAAATATACAGGATTTTCTTCTAGAGAAATCCTATAAGTATACCCTGCCCATATTGTAGCACGGGCGGGTCTTGGAGATGTCAATAGTTGGATCCGAATGGCCCGAAAATGTAACAAAAATGACATAACCCGATGCAATTTAGAAGGAGGCAGAATGACCGAAACCATCAGTGAGAGCCAGCAAACCGCTCTGGAGCCGACTGTACCCGGCGCTACGGCGGAGGACGCTGTGGCGGAACTGACGTCGGACACGGGAATTGCCACCCCATCCGCCTCTCGGGAGGCGGGCGGTGCGGAGACTCCGGAGAAGGCCTCTGCGGCCTTGCCCGGGGATGACCCATCGCCCCGCCCCGGTTCGGCGGAGCACTACGAGAAGAGGGTGCGCGATCTCCAGTCCCAGAACGACCGGCTACGCCATCAGGTCTCCCGTCAGGAACAGCTTCAGCAGGAGAAGTCGCAAACGCTGCTGGCGCTGAAGGATGCCCTGCTCCAGGCCCACCCCCTCATCCCTGCCGAGCTGCTGGACGCCGGTTCTCTGGAAAGCCTGAGGGCCTCGCTCCAGAGTGCCGAGCAGGTGGTGAGTCGGGTGCGCCAGAGGCTGGAAGAGGAGCGCTCTTCCGGGCAGACGTGGCGCATCCCCGCCGGGGCGCCGGTGAGGGGTGGGGTGGATGTGGAGTCGCTCTCGCCGGGGGAGAAGATCCGCCACGGCCTGGCTCAGAAGATGGGGAGATAGGTTTCATGCTGTCTGCCATGGGCGGACCTGACGGCGCCCCGCCCCTGGATCCCGCATCAAGTGCGGGATGACATGGGAAGGAGGGCGGCCCATCAAGTGCGGGATGACATGGGAAAGAGGGCGGCCCATGAACCGCCCGGAAGAATGAAACAACGAAAGGAGGTCTATCACATGGCACTAACCCTTACCGAAGCAGCCAAACTCTCCGAGGACTCCCTGGTGAAGGGGATCATGGAGACCATCGTCAAAGACTCACCTATCCTGCAGCAACTCCCCCTGGTCGAGGTGGCTGGCAACTCCCTGAAGTACAACCAGGAGAACGCCCTGCCCAGCGTGGCTTTCTATGCCGTGGGCGATACCTGGGCGGAGTCCACCCCCACCTTCACCCAGAAGACGGCCACGCTGTCCATCCTCGGCGGCGATGCCGATGTGGACTCGTACCTGCAGCAGACGCGCTCCAATTTCCAGGACATTCAGGCGGCGGTCATCGAGCTGAAGGCCAAGGCGCTGAGGCACAAGTTCGAGGACACCTTCATCAACGGCGACACCACCAGTGACGCCAACGCTTTCGATGGAGTGGACAAGCTCTGCCCTTCGGGACAGAGCATCTCCATGGGCACCAACGGCGATACCCTGAGCCTGGCCAGGCTGGATGAGCTGGTGGACCTGGTCAAGGGACAGCAGCCGGATATGCTCCTGATGAGCCGGCGCAGTCGGCGCAAGCTCAACGCCCTGATGCGGGCGGCGGGCATTGTGGAGCAGCGGCAGGACGAG
>JAFNFZ010000180.1 GCA_017885485.1 Chloroflexota bacterium | reverse complement strand
AGGGTTGCCGAGGAGTCTCCTTTTCAGCCTGCACTCAGCATCTTACAGCCAACGCCTAGCTTTGTCACCCGATCATGTCCTTCCTACGGTTGTCTGCTGTCTGCCTGATCTTGTCTATTTGTTCGTTGACTCTGGCGAACAGTGCCTCGTGTTGCTTCCTGAACGTGCGGCTCCTCTGCCGTTCACTGGCCCACTCATCAATGGAGGCCATCACAAGGAACGGAGCCACGCCGCAAGCATCAGTCACAGGCACCCTCTCCAGCGGTATGCCCAGCCTCCTCAGGCCATTCTCAAAGGCGGAATCCCTGGACGGATCATAGACCTCCCACCCATCCAGGTAGACCTCACACTGGAGATGATCCTGCGTTTGCGGCAGATCATGGAGCCGGGCCGCCAGTCCCATGTTTTGCCCTATCACTTGTTCCAGCAATCTCCGCTCCGCCCTGATCTTGAAAACCCTGTACCTCGCCGGGATCAACAGAACCCGTGACATAGCCACCAGAAGGTTGGTCTTGCCACAGCACATACCCCACTCTTTTCGCAGAGTCTCCGAAGCCTTGACATCCCAGTCCTCGAGCCCNNTACGGCAGATCTTTGACAAATTGACAGACTCGATCGAATCTCTGCCGCTGGTCAGAGTAACCCTCAGTCAACCGATGAGCCGACTTCGCTATGCTCCTGTCTCTGTCAAAGTCACAGAGCCGGGTTGCCTGCAGGTAATCATCTTCTTGGCCCACAGTACTACTCTCAGAGTCGAAATAGTCTTGATGACTTCTTCACGAATGTAGTATCAACTTAGTACAGGCGGTTCTGGGAAATCAAATCGGAGAGAATCAAACATAGGATGGCAAGCAGCACGTATCCCAGGTCACTCGGCACTTCCGTCGCGCCTCGGCAGGAGGTGGCGATTCACGTTCACGCCGGGCAAACGCTAGCCTGCAGGCCTACGAGCGCGCGGCCACGGGGTTGGTTTTGCCACAGTGAGGACACCTGATGCTGTTGCCCCTGAACTTGGGCGGCACCCTGAGCTTCGTGCCACACTCACAATTCACCAGCCCGTAGTTGCTAAATTTCCAGAGCAGGTCAGAGGTCTCTCTGGTCCGTTCCACCTTCCCGGGCTCCGATTCCAAAGCCTCCGGCCTCCGGGCAGCCAAAGGAGTGTCGCCCGTCAGAACAGACGCAGATATGATCCCCTTGCCGGACCCCCTGACCTCCAGATACGCCTTGTCGTAGGCGGCCAGTGAAGCACCTCCGGCCATACTCCGCAGGATCCTTACCCTCTCTGATATCGGCGGATGAGTGCTGGTCAGGTCGCTGGCAGCTCTCCCTTTGCTGCGGAAGGGGTTGATGATGTACATGGGGGCAAAGGCCTGATTGGCTGTCTTCAGTTCCTGGGTGGAACCGGCAATCTTCTCCAGCGCTGAGGCCAGCCCCTCGGGATACCTGGTGTACAGTGCACCCGACGCATCGGCCAGGTATTCTCTCTTCCTCGAGATGGCATAGTAGATCAACTGGGCCGCGATTGGAGCCAGTATCATCAGGAGAATGGCAACGGCAATGATGATCAGCGTTGCGTAGCCGCCCCCACCTCCGGAACTTCTCCTGTTCCCTCGCATGCCACCAAAGAGCATCATTCTGGAGCCAAACCAGGCCAGGATGACAATGGTTCCCAGCAGAACACTGCAGAATGTCATCAACAACACGTCGCGGTTCTTTACATGGGACATTTCGTGAGCCATAACGCCCTGCAATTCATCCCTGTTCAGTCGCTCCAGAAGACCGGAGGTTATCGCCACCGACGCGCGGCTAGGATCACGACCCACAGCAAAGGCATTCGGAGAAGGATCATCTATGATGTAGATGTCCGGCATCTTCGGCAGTCCCGAGGCAATCTTCATCTCCTCCACCACATTGTAAAGGCGGGGATGATCGTCAGGGCTGATCTTCCTGGCCCGAGATATGGACAGTATCATGCTGTCCCCCTGGAAATAGGCGAACAGATTCATGNNCTTCGCCCAGGAAGTAGCCAACCAGCACCAGCAGGAGCCCCATAGCTACGACCAGGGTCACGGTCCTGGTCTGGTTAGACCTTATCTGTTCCCACATGCCTTTGTTGTCTTACAGCTAGCTGAAACTGACCTTGGGTGCTTCCCTTTCTGCCGCCGCCGTGACCTCGAAGAACTCGCCAGTCTTGAAGCCGAACATGCCGGCGATTATGTTGGAGGGAACCATCTGGGTCTTGTTGTTGTAAGTCAGCACCGAATCATTGTAGTACTGGCGGGAGAAACTTATCTTGTTCTCCGTCGAGGTCAACTCCTCCTGAAGAGCCAGGAAATTCTGGTTGGCCTTCAGATCAGGATAGTTCTCCACCACAGCCAGCAGCCTGGAGAGCGCGCCGCTCAGCTCGCCCTCAGCCTTGGCCTGGGAGCCCACGCCCGTTCCTACTGCCTTCTGCGCCAGGTTGCGGGCATTGGTCACTGCCTCCAGCGTCTCCCGCTCGTGCTTCATATAGCCCTTGACGGTTTCCATCAGGTTAGGGATCAGATCATGCCTTCTCTTTAGCTGCACGTCGATCTGCGCCCAGGCATTCTTCACCTGATTGCGCAGTCTCACCAGTCCGTTGTAGCTCATCCAGATGAAGCCGAGGAAAAGGAAAAGAACGACCAGAACCACGATCAGCACAATGATTCCAACAGACACGGAT
>JAFNFZ010000179.1 GCA_017885485.1 Chloroflexota bacterium | reverse complement strand
TGATCGAAGCTGTCCGCAGTAGCTGTCCGAACTCCACGGGGGTCTGCCCCGCCTCTCGCGCCGTTATGGGCAAACCCTTGGCACGACTGTGTTGGCAACAGCTCCTGCAATGGGTAGCTTTGCCGCCCTTGCCTGCCTCCCCCAGAGAATCCCAAAGACAATGGGGATCCGCCGGCAGGGTCCGCAATGACTGTGATCGTGATTTTGAACGCTGTGCTATAATGTGCCAAGGGTTTGCCCACAACGGCGCGAGAGGCGGGGCAAACCCCCGTGGAGTTCGGGCAGCTACTGCGGACAGCTTCGATCATCGGGCTGCCAAAGGGGAGACGCAATGGTAACAGGCAATGTGCAACCCAAGAAGCCGCAAGAGGCCCAGGTGGAACAGACCACCGAGGAACTTGTGGAACAACTCATGGGGGCGCTGGGGCGCGAAGATGTGACCGATGCCCTGGCCCAGATCGGTGTCCCGGCCGTAGGTCCACTCATCCAGGCACTGAGGCACCGGCAGGACGGGCTGGTGAAATACAACGCCGCCCTGGCTCTGACCAAGATGGGAACGCCCGCCGTCAGAGGGCTGCTCCTTTCCGTGGAGGATGCCGACAGCGACGTCCGCGCCGAGGCGTGCTGGGCGCTGGGCGAGATTGGCGATGAAAGAGCCATAGGTCCTCTAATCATGGGCCTCAGAGATGAGGATTGGCAGGTTCGTCGGAATGCCGCGGATTCTCTGGCCAAAATGGGCAACAAGAAGGCCATCCCGCCCCTAATTATGGCCCTCGGCGATGAGGACTGGCATGTTCGAAAGCAGGCAGCCTGGATTCTGGGAATGATTGGAGATGTCCTGGCCATCAAGCCTCTCTACAAAGCAATGGAGGACTTCGACCCCGTCGTACAGGAAGAGGTGGCCACAGCCATAGGCAAAATCGGAGACCCTGGAGCAGCTGTAGACGCCATCCTCGATGCCCTGAAGGATGCCAACCCCGCGGTTCGGGAGGAAGCCGCAGAGTCTCTGCGCCGGAAGGGGCAGGCAGCGGTAGCCCCTCTCATCCACGCGCTGGCACACCGCAGGGACATCCAGGTCAAACGCGAGGCGGCAGAGGCGCTGATGATCGTGGGCGAGCCAGCGGTGGAACCGCTGATCCACATCACGCTGAGTACCAAGAGCGAAGCTGTCCGGAAGATTGGGGTGAAGACCCTTGGCAATATGGAAGACGCCAGAGCAGTGGAGCCTCTGTGCCAGATTCTGGCCAAGGACCAGAGCGCCATGGTCAGGCACTGCGCAGCGGTGGCCCTCGGTAACATCGGAGATCCTGACGCGGCAGGCACGCTCATTCAAGCCATGAAGGACAAGGATGTCAGGGTGCGCAAGGCAGCCGACAAGTCCTTGAAGAAGATCAGGGTGGAGAAAGTAACCAGGGAAGGAAGAACAAAGGAGGCATCCGATGTTTAGTCATGATTTCTTTGGGTCCCGCGCCTGGCGTGCCGGCCTGGTGAACTTTGCCAAGATGAGGAAGATCCCTTCACCCGTGGTGGAGGTTCACTGTGTGGACGGCACCTCGTTCAAGCTGTCCCGGTTGCGTCCGCGGAAGACCTACGTCATAGTGGAGGCCTACGGTCAGAACGGCAAGACCACGGTGAGGTATTTGCCCTACGAACAGATCAAGTACATCGAGCTGATGGAGGAGTCCGAGGAGGGGCGCGGCCGCCACACACTGAAGGCGCTGCCCACTTCGATGGCCTACGACGAGGACTTCCTGGGAGCCTAGCCAAGCATTGCAGCACTGAACAGGGGCAAGGCGCATTCCGCCTTGCCCCTGCGTGTTTATGTATGATTCATTCGGAGGCGGGAACCCTGAACTCCCACTGACAGCAGACTCCCTCTTTGCGTTGGCGCGGAGGCAACTTCAGCGGAGTTACCTCCATCCCTGGATGGAAGAACCTGGCCAGCCGCTTCTTGGCCTCAAAGTCCACATGCCCGCAGATGCGCTCCTCCCTGCCACTGCCCTCCCTCTCGATCGCCTCCAGGGTGGGGCAGTAGGAAACTGTTAGAATGGCGGCGTTTTTGCCATTGAGCTCAATGCCAATCTTGTGAGTGAAGCACCACGGGCCAAACTGAAGGGCCTTCATGGCACCAGCAACGCCGTCCCTCTCGATCTTCAGTGCCCTGCACAGACGGGCCATTTCGTAGGGCGTCTGCTTCTGCCAGACCCAGAAATCGCAGCCCACAGCCTCCTCATTGCTGAACCTTTCTTTCACAGACGTGTACCACAAGCCGTCCACAGTCTGGTACAGCTTGGCATACACTCCCAGTAGCTTGATGAGGGTATCCTTGGAGAAATCCTGAAACCTAAGGCCTGGATCGAATTCCCCGCTGTAGTCGGTTCTCTCCTTCACCGCTAACGTCCCCGGAAGACCGGCTTCCTCTTCTCGTAGAAGGATTTCACTCCCTCTTGGAAATCCTCGGAGAGAAAGGTCAGGGTCTGCGTGGCCGACTCGTATTCAAGCTGGCTCTGGAGTCCTTCCCAGATCGAGCGATTTAGTGCCCGCTTGGTAAACTTCAGGCCCAGCGGTGGACCAGCCGCCAGCTTGGCCGCCAGTTCCATGGTTGCCTGCATCAACTGATCACGGGGGACAACACGATTGAAGAGGCCGATGCGCTCACCTTTGGCGGCATCAATGATGTCACCCGTGAACATCAGTTCAGCCGCCCATCCAGCCCCCACGATCCTGGGGAGCATCCAGCTCATGCCCATGTCGGCAGAGCTGGCCCCCCGCTGGACGAAGACCGATCCCACCTTGGCATCGTCTGCGGCAATTCGGATATCGCAGGCAATGGCCAGGGCAAACCCACCACCCAGAGCCGCTCCCTGGACAGCGGCAATCGTGGGTAGCTCCACGTTCTTGATCCTCCAGATCAGCTTGAACCACGCCTTGAGATTAGGCTCGCGCTGCGCCGGCTTGAGCGACACGGTCTTCTGCAGATCATCCAGATCAGCTCCAGCGCAGAAAGCGCGCCCTGCTCCGGCGAAGACAATGACTCTGGCCCTGCCACCACGCTCGATCTCATCGCAGGCCCGCGTCATCTCCCGCATCATCTTCCAGCTCAATGAGTTGAGCTTCTCGGAGGAATTCAGGGTAATGGTAGCTATGCCATCGGCCTGCTCCACTTTGATGGTCTGGTATTTCATCGACTGCGCCTCCTTGGCCCTGATTTTGAATAGAAGCTGCCCGTTGTCTTATGTCAACTTCAGACATACTGCCTGGGACACCTCGGGCAACGCGGGCTCAATTATACCATCACGGCTGGTCGAGGGCAGTTAGCGTTGGTATAATAGTGCCGGCAGGCCAGCGTAGCTCAGCGGTAGAGCAGCGGTTTCGTAAACCGCGGGTCGGGGGTTCGATTCCTCTCGCTGGCTTTTTAAGCACAAAAATCGCCCCTATAGGAGGTATTTCCGCAAATGTGACACCCTGTTTGGGGTAGAACTTCCGGTCAACTCTTGGTCAATTGCAGGTCAATTCCATATCAACTTTGGTTCAGGTTTCTTTGACCAAGAAAGGAGATCAGAAGAAGATGTCTTCCAGACAGACCCAAAAGAGGTGGCAATCTGTGGATAAGGCCTCCATCCCCATAGCGACACTTGCGGACCGCTACCTGTCAGCCTGCCGTTCGGCCGGGATGAGCCCGAAGACCATTCGCGGCTACGACGAGAAGCTGAAGAGATACATCCGCATGTCGGGTGGCACGCTCGGTGACTTCACGCTTCAAGCCGTCAGGAACCATCTCACCGAACTTCAGCAGGCCAGGAAGTGGGCCGGCAACCCCTATACCCGCTCCAGCAATCAGTTGGTATCTGCAACCACGGTCAGGAATCACGGCCGCGTCCTGACCGGCTTCGCCAGCTGGCTGTACGGCGAAGGCTATGCGGAGGGCAACCTGCTATCGGCGCTGAAGTTGCCTAGGGCCAACGACGTCAGAATGGAGCCACTGACCGACGAAGAGATCCAGCGACTGCTGTCCCGTTTCGACACCGATCTCGAGCTTGGCTGCCGCAATGCTGCCATGATCTGGCTCTTCCTTGACACCGGGTTGCGATGTGCTGAACTCGTTGGGATGCAGATGGAGAACCTCTTCTTGGACACGAGACGGCTGAAGATCCTGGGCAAGGGTCGGAAGGAGAGAGTTGTCCCGTTTGGCCACCAGACAAAGAGGCTCATGGAGCGATACATCTGTCAGCTGAGGCCACAGCCGGTACTCGGAGACATGGTGTTCCTGGCCTCAGATGGTTATCCCATCACTGAGAACACGGTCAAGATGGTTATTAAGAGGGCATCGCGAACCGCAAACATACCCCGCCTGCACGTGCATCTTCTCAGGCACACCTTTGCCACCCGCTTTGTTCTGCGGGGCGGCGATACCATGTGGCTCCAGACAGTGATGGGCCACGAGAGGCTGGAGACAACCCAGAGGTACGTTAAGCGAGGTGCCCTGCAGCAGGTGGTGCTGCAGAAGGCGCCCTCGCCGATGGATGAGCTCGTGCTAGCGCGCCGTCCGGGGACACGCCGGCAGAGTATCGCAGAAGAACGAAGGGCACGGCCACCGGGCTCGATAGCCTGATCCCATACGTAGCCTAGCCCGGTCAGGTTCAACAACCTCCTGTTCTACCGGCTGAGCAGAAGTCGACACCCTGTTGCCTTCGCAACAGGGTGTCAGATCTGTGGTAATAACTCCTATAGGAGCGTTTTTTGTGCTCAAGAAGCCGGCGAGGGGCATCGAAACCCAACCCGCGGCTTGCCAAACCGCTGCTCTAGGGTTTGCGGCTCCGGAGGCGCTCCCCGGATGGCCATACAGCACAGGAAGTTCTCGCCGATGGACAGATGGCGTCACCGGTGGACAATGCTCTGAAGAAGTGAAGCTGGAAGGACAATAGTCTGTTTAGGACTGTGGTCAATGGAGGCGCTGGTGAGAGGCGTGGTTCGATACACACAAGCCGAAGCACGATCTTCGAAGCAGCGTTTGCCTTCCCGCAGATTCGCACTGGCATGTCTCAGGGCAGAATCAACTTCGACTGTAGCCAACCCCACATCTCTTCGAGATCACTGTATTCCTGTTCAGTGAGTATGTCCCTCTGCGGATGTGAATACCGCTGCCTCAACCCATTCAACTTGACCAGCCAAGAGAGCCTCTGTTCTTTGCGGGCATTCTCCATTCCCGGGGGGGTGAAGGGTTCTGCGAATAACCCCCAGTTCTTGTCAATTATTGTGTGGTAGTGGATTGTATTCAGGAAATGCCAGTCTGGTTCGTCACTGCCTGCATCTATTCTGGCCTTCGAACAGTCCTTCTGAATATCCTTATGCACTCCTTGGATCCACCATGCTTTCTCTCCGTATTGCTTCTTCAGCGTGGCCACCACGAACTGGTGTATCAGCGGCTCTATGTGGTTGTGGCCGAGATCGTAGGATGGCATGTTGTACCGTCCGGTATGTTCCTTTATCCACTGATCGAGTCCCTCAGGATTGAAATTGGCACATACACCATGGATGGAATTGAGGAACTCCATAGTCACCTTTTCTGGGGCTCCACTGCCAAAATGGCTTCTCAGCTTCTTCAGACTCTGGTTGTCCATAGCCTTCACAAAATCTACGACCGGTACCAAGTATGGAATGACTTGATCTGCCAACTGCTGGCCGCTCAAGTCTTCAGGTTTGACACCCTCGAACCTGACCAAGTGGTCCAGTACTCTGTCAATGGTTCTGAGAAGTGCAGCGACACCGATATTCATTGAAATGAAGCCACTCTCGCCACTTCCGGCATCCCATTGATCCCGCAGTTCACCTTCGACATAGGCGAAGCAGCATTTGAAGAAACGGAATGACTTGTCGAGAGTTTCTTCGTACGTCCCGCAGGTCAGATATCCGGTCTTCACGAGCTTCCTTCCTTTCACTCTTCCGAAATAGCCCGTCCTGCTGCTAATTCCCCACTTCAAGATGGTTTCGAGGGTGAGGCACCTCGTGTTCGTATTCGGCTCTTCAGTAACGATAATCCGTTTGTAGAGCGGGCTGCCATCATCGGAGTTCAGGCGAGTAAGCAGTCGGGTCTTCAGAGCCATAATGGCAAGGCCCGCGTCTTCGGAATTCCAGTTGAAATCAGCCATTATCGAGCGTAGGACATTCGTTGGAACAGACTTCTGTTCGTGGTTGATGTCGACAAAGATCTTGGCCTGTTCAACAGCTGGCATATTCTCAAAGGCAACCACCGGCACCAACTGGTGAGACCTCGACTTCGCATTTGAGTACCCCAACAGTCTGTGCTGGCCATCTATGATGAATGCCGACCTGTATGCCTTGGGCAAGTGAAGGATTCCCATGCATGTGTCTGAATCGTGCGCAATGTGACTCGCGGGTTCGAACTTCAAGGGCCGGTTCTTCTTGGTTTCGATGTTGACGACTATTGAGTTGGGAAAGTAGCCTCCCCTGTTGATGAACTTGCCAATATCCTGAAGCCTCTTCCGGTTAACCAGTCTCTGGTAGGCCTCCGAAGCTTCGAGGTCGGTGTCCCTACGGCGAAGAATGAACCCGATTCTGAGCAAGAATTCGGGATTGACGCTGAATGAATAGAAGCTCCGACCCGAGGACATCTTCCCTCTTATGGCTGGGACTCTGTTTGGCAGGTTCGGAATATCTTGGCCCGCGAACAACTTCCCAAAGAGTTGGTATTTTGCAGCGGGGCCGAGGAGGTTTGCCAGCTGCTCCCAATGCTCAATCGCTGGCTCATTCAGATGGTGAATAGCACCCTCCGCGAGTCTTGTTCTGTCGTTTTCGCCGATGATCGCATTGTTTGTTGCGAACACGAAGGCCACTTTTGCCTTGCCCTCAAATAGCTTCTTGGCTGCTTGCCGAAGGCCATCCTTTATTCCAATGAGCTCGTTGATTTCCTTCTGATAGCTGACACTCTTTCTTGATGCTACCGACTTGCATTCGACAATCACTACGGCCTCGTCGTCTGCCGCCATGACGTCTATCCTCTTCGTGACTCCGGGAATGTACTCAAGCTCGAATCGATTGTTCTTGTTCATGTACCCGAATCTCAGTTTCGCAAGCAGTGCCCACACGCGATCCTCAAAGGCCTCGGCATGGGTCTTCGGCTTTCTCATTCGGATCGATTTCCGCAACTTCGATGGAATGAACTCCCAACCTTCCTGTTCAAGCCCAGCTTGTGCCGCGGGTCTGGCTGTACAATACAGACAAGGTGACGCCTTGGCTTTGATTAGGCGGGGCGTGATCTCCTCTGCCTTCATCAATCCGTCTATCGCCATGGGCCCTCCTCTCAGCCCTTCA
>JAFNFZ010000178.1:3275-3879 GCA_017885485.1 Chloroflexota bacterium | reverse complement strand
TGTATGTGACTTTTGTCTCCCGACAGCCACACCGCAGCCAGCATGATGCCAATAATCAGTGAGAAGCACTCCTGCCTGTGACGTGTAGGGCGGCGATGTGGCCGAAGACCATCGAAGGACCGATAGTGGCCCCGGCACCAGCATACGAGTGAGCCATCACAGAAGCAGAGCAGTTGCCCACCGCATAAAGCCCTTCGATCGGTGAACCATCGGGGCGAAGCACCCGGGCATGGGCATCCGCATTCAGACCACCCTTCGTGCCCAGGTCACCCGGCCAGAGTTCGATGGCGCAGTACGNNCCCCTTCTGAAGTCCGGGTCTCTGCCGCTGGCAGCGGACTGATTGAACCTGTTGACCTCGTCCAGCAATCCCTGAGGGTCAATGCAGCACTGCCTGGCCAGATCTTCAATCGTATGAGCTACCTTCACATAGCCGTTCCTGATGTACTTCCCTGGCGTATACATGGGCAGCATCGGGCTGGCGGGGTACTTGCTGCGGAAACGCTTATCCATAATCATATAGGCCGGGATGGCACCGTTTCCCTCGTAGTGACTGGTATACTGGTCCCTAACAACATCGATGTAGGGAGCAGCCTCATTGGTGAA
>JAFNFZ010000178.1:0-3230 GCA_017885485.1 Chloroflexota bacterium | reverse complement strand
GCGCCAGGCTGGTGGGCATCCACCAGGCGTCATCCATGAAGTCCACTGCCGCGCCAACCTCCAATCCCATCCGAATGCCATCACCAGCATCTTCGGGGTTGGCCACCGTCCAGGCATCCGAGATGGGCTTACGCTGGTACTTCTCCCGCATGGCCTTACTACGTGCAAAGCCTCCAGCGGCCAGGATCAGGCCCCTGCTAGCACCAATGCAGATAGTCTGCCCGGCCTTCTCCGCCTCTAGACCAACGACCCGACCACCCTCAACCAACAGCTTGCTGGCCCTGGTATTCAACCAGAGAGGGATATCCCGTTCAGCCAGTGACAGGCGCAATCGACCAATAAGCGCATTCCCCAGAGTCACCAGCGTGTCGGTTTTAGCCAGACTGCGCGCCGGGTTGAAAAAATAAAGGACGAGCAGCTTCATTGCCTCAAGCCGTCCCCTCGGCGAGGCATTCATCATCAGGTGGGCATCATAGGCGGTGGCCATCATCCTACCGAACAACCTTGCCTGGGCAGGCAAAGGGCGCATCTCTGTCCGCATCCTGCCCAGTTTGCGGACATTGAACGGCACCGCCTCGATAGTGCGCCCGCCGCCCGGCTTGGCGCCGGGGATGTCGGGATAGTAATCGGAGTAGCCGGCAACCATCTGGAATCGAACATGGCTGTGCTGCTCCAGGTACCTGACCATCTCCGGGGCAGCATTGACGTAGGCCTGCAGGCGGGCATCAGAAACCCGGCCTTCGGTGATGGCTTTCAGATAGGAAAGAGCCTCATCCGGGGAATCCTGAAGCCCGGGCTCCTTCATGAGATGGTTGTCAGCCACCCAGATAGCTCCGCCCGACATGGCGGTCGAACCGCCATAGATGGCCCCCTTCTCGATCACCAGCACATTGGCGCCATGGTCCCTGGCCACCAGAGCAGCGGTCATGCCACCACCACCGGACCCCACTACCAGCACATCAGTTGTATGATCCCAGACTCTGTCCATTTTCCAGCCCTCACTTCCAGGCTATTTGCCACAAGGATTCCGGAGAGGGGGAATCGGCGAGTGGCCTATCTCTGCCGAATTTGAACTGGTGATCCGTCGCCGGACAGTCGTAACATGGCAGGAAACTCCAACGACAGGAATCCAATTGGCCTAATGAGAGCCCGGCAGAAACCTGGCAACCACCTGCAGCAACTCCTCGAGGCTGAAGGGCTTGGTGACGTATCCATCAGCCCCCATCTCAGCGCTGAGCTTCACATTCAACTGGTGGTCAATGCCAGTGACCATGATCACGGGGATGGACTTCGTGGCCGGATCGGACTTGACCGAATGGCAGGCTGAATAGCCATCCTTCCCGGGCATCATGATATCCATGAGGATGAGGTCGGGTTTGTGCAAACGGGCCACATTGACAGCTTCATCGCCATCCGCCGCCTCAAGAACGAGATAGTCCCTGCCCAGCATTCTGCTGACCATCAGGCGGATATCAGGCTCGTCATCGGCTATGAGTATCTTTCTGTCAGCCATCTCCCCCTCCCTCAAGAGCTACTTCATCTCCCCCCAGTTCTGACCTACCTTGACATCCACCTTCAACGGGACACTCAGTTCCACCGCCTGAGACATCTTCTCCTCCACCAGCCTCCTCGCCTGTTCCAGTTCCCCTTGAGGCGCCTCCAGCAGCAGTTCATCGTGAACCTGGAGGATCATCCTAGACATCATACCATTCTTGTCCATCTCTCTCTGGAGATCGACCATGGCCACCTTGATGATGTCAGCTGCAGTCCCCTGAACAGGCATGTTGATGGCCATACGCTCGGCTGCCTCTCTGAGTTGCCTGTTGGGGGATTTCAGTTCAGGTATGTACCGTCTCCGTCCCAGCAGTGTCTCCACGTAGCCCTTCTCCCTTGCCAGGCGCTTGGTGGATTCGATGTAGCCCTTCACTCTGGGATACCTTTCGAAGTAGGAAGCGATGAACCGGGCCGCCTGCTCGCGGGAAAGCTCGGTGGCCTGCTCCAGTCCATAGTCGCTCATCCCATAGGCCACCCCGAAGTTAACCACCTTGGCTATGCGGCGCATATCAGGGGTCACCTCGGCCAGGGAGACGCCAAAGACCTCCGAGGCCGTGGCGGCATGGATGTCCTTGTCCTCTTTGAACGAGTTCAGCAGGCCGGCATCCTGCGAGAGATGGGCCAGGATGCGCAATTCTATCTGCGAATAGTCCGCGCTTACCAGCAGGCAGTTGGGGGCTGCAATGAAGGCGCGCCTCACCTGATTGCCCAGCTCACCCCTGATGGGTATGTTCTGCAGGTTCGGGTCGCTGGAGGACAGTCGCCCCGTGGCCGTGGCGGTCTGGTTGAAACTGGTATGCACTCTTCCCGTCCGCTGGTCTATCAGGGCGGGCAGGGCGTCAATATAGGTGGACTTGAGTTTGGCAAGCTGGCGATACTCCAGGACCAGCTTGACTATGGGGTAGCTCCCGGCAAGGCTTTCCAGAACAGATGCATCGGTGGAATAGCCCGTCTTGGTCTTTCTCGCCCCGGGCAGCTTCAACTCACTGAAGAGAACTGCGCCCAGTTGCTGCGGAGAGTTGATGTTGAACTGATGTCCAGCGAAGCCGTAGATCTGGCGTTCCAGCTCCAGGAGTTGTTTCCCCAGACTCTGGGACATCTTCCGGAAATGGTCAACATCCAGGGCCACGCCGTTTCGTTCCATGCGAGCCAGAACGGGTACCAGGGGCATCTCCACCTCGCTGAACAGCTTGAGCAGACCCCGCTCTGCCATGTCTGCCCCTAGCAGCGGCTTCAGCCTGCCGATAGCCACAGCCTCAGCACAGGCAGCCGTGGCAACCTGAGAAAGGTTATCTTCGGCTATCAAGCCTCGCCTAGCGGTAATCAGTTCCGCCGAAGGCGTTAGCTCAACTCCCAGCCTGCCCAGGGCCACGGCCTTGAGCCCCAGGGACTTCTCGCCCAGGAGATAAGCGGCGATCATGGTGTCGGACTCCAGGTTCATGATCTCGATCCCATGATCGAGCAACCGGTTCATGATTTCCTTGGCGTCGTGGGCTGACTTGGCAAGTCGGGTGTCCGACAGCAGAGGTCGGAGCATGCCCAGGGCCGATTGGAGGTCCAGTCCCTCTGCCCACATGGATGATCCTTGACCCAAAGGCAGGTAGTATGCCTTTCCTGCGGGAATGCACAGAGCCAGGCCGACGATTTCCGTTTGTGCCCGGCCCATATGCTGCACC